>CATPBN010000158.1 GCA_955652635.1 uncultured Gemmatimonadaceae bacterium | reverse complement strand
GGAGCAGTTTCTGGGCGGGGGCCGCGATGCGCGCGCGCTGGCGGGAGTGAAAATCGCCGCTGTCGGTCCCGCGACTGCGGGAGCACTCCTCGAGCACGGGATCACGGTCGATCTGATTCCAAAGCGCTTCGTCGCCGAAGGTTTACTGGACTTGATGCGCGAACGGAACGACGTCGTTGGGGCGAGCGTGCTCTACGTGACCGCCGAGGGGGCACGCGATGTATTGCCCGACGGATTGAAAGCATTGGGGGCGGAAGTGACGATCATAGAGGCCTACCGATCGATCCCCGATGGCCAGGGCGCGAAACGACTTTCGCGCGCGATCGAGGCGGGCAAAGTCGATCTCGTCACTTTTACATCGGCCTCGGCGGTAAGAGCGTACGTCGATTCGGTCGGCAACGAGCTCGCGCTCCGCGTTCCCGCTGTTTCCATCGGGCCACAGACATCGGAAGCGTTGCGGGGCGCGGGCATCGAGCTGAAACACGAGGCGGAAGAGTCGACCATCGAGGGCCTCGTCGCAGCGGTCGTTCGTGGCGCCTAAATCGAAGCGGGACCCCGAGGTCATTCGAATCGGGACGCGCGCTTCCGAGCTGGCTCTCCGGCAGGCGCGACTCGTGGAAGCCGCGTTGCTCGCCCGCGGATTGAGATCAGAGCTCGTCACGTTCAAGACGACGGGTGACAAGAAGCTCGACCAGCCACTGACGGAGATCGGTGCAAAGGGCTTGTTCACCCGCGAGCTGGAGGTCGCTCTCTCGAAGAAAAAGATTGACTGCGCGGTTCACTCGCTGAAGGATCTGCCGACTGAATCTCCCGACGGTCTCGAGATAGCGGCTCGTCTCGAGCGGGAAGACCCCCGCGACGTGCTGGTTGTGAATCGCCTAACCGGGGCCGAGAACCTCGAAGATCTGCCCGCGGGATCGAGAGTCGGTACCTCGAGCTTGCGCCGCCGGGCACAGTTGATGGCGAGGAGACCCGATCTCGAAGTCGTCGAGCTGCGTGGCAACGTGCCCACGCGTCTGAGCAAGGTCGAGAAAGGGACGGTCCACGCAGCCATCCTCGCGGCGGCAGGGTTGATTCGGCTCGACGTACAACAGCGCATCACGATGTTCTTCGAGGCGCCGGAGTGGCTTCCCGCGCCGGGACAGGGAGCGATAGCAGTCCAGGCGAGAAGCGACGACGATCGGATGAGAGAGCTGCTCTCACCGCTCGACCACCCGCGCACGTCTGTCGCTACCCGGGCGGAGCGCGCCTTTCTGGCCGCTCTTGAGGGCGGATGCCAGGTCCCCATCGGCGCCCTCGTGAGTGCGGTCGGCGGACGGCCTACATTATATGGTATGCTGGCTGACGTGAGCGGTAAGCACATAGTGCGTGGATCGCGCCTTCTGGATTCCGGTTCTCCAGAGTCCACCGGTGAGGCGCTTGCGACAGAGATTCGTTCACGAGGCGGATCGAGTCTCCTGGTGGAGCTCCGTCAACTAACCAAACTTCCAGCACCGCAACCAGAATAAGAGTGTCGAGCTTTCCGCAACACCGTCCGCGTCGGCTGCGTCGCACCGCCGCACTCCGAAACCTCGTGCGCGAAACGCACCTGGCCGCCGCGCAGCTCGTACTGCCCGTGTTCGTGCGCGACGGCAAGAAGCTGCGCCGGGCGGTGGGCTCCATGCCGGGTGTAAATCAAACCTCGGTGGACGAGATGCTGCGCGATGCCGAAGCCGCTGCAAAGGTCGGCGTCGGCGGAATCATCCTGTTCGGCGTTCCTGAGACGAAAGACGAAACCGGCTCGTCGGCCTGGGACGACAAGGGAGCCGTTCAGAACGCGGTGCGCGCCCTGAAGAAGGAGATCCCCGATCTGGTCGTGATCACCGATGTGTGCATGTGCGAGTACACCGACCACGGCCACTGCGGGATCCTCAAGGACGGAGAAGTAGACAACGATGCGACCCTCGGTCTGCTGTCGCGCGCCGCGCTCTCGCATGCGCGCGCCGGCGCGGACATCGTTGCTCCGAGCGACATGATGGACGGGCGGGTGCAGGCGATCAGGTCTGCTCTGGACGAGAAGGGCCATTCCGGTGTTTCGATCCTGAGCTACGCGGCAAAGTACGCGTCAGCGTACTACGGGCCGTTCCGTGAGGCGGCCGAATCCGCGCCGCAGTCCGGCGACCGCCGCGGCTACCAGATGGATCCGGCGAATACGGAGGAAGCGATGCGGGAAGTGTTGTCCGACATCGAGGAGGGGGCGGACGCGGTTATGGTGAAGCCGGCCGGCCCCTATCTCGACATCGTCGCGCGTGTCAAAGCAGAGACGGGGTACCCGGTCGCGGCGTACCAAGTGAGCGGCGAATATGCGATGATTTGCGCGGCAGCCGACCGCGGGTGGATCGAGAAGGATCGTGTGATGATGGAATCGCTGCTGGGCATCCGCCGGGCCGGAGCCGACTTCATCGTCACGTACTTCGCGACGGAAGCAGCCCGACAGCTCTGATCGGCGGTGTCGCTGACAATTACCGTTGGTACGATAGTGAAGTGTGGTATAATTAGACATTTGGCTAATTAACTAACTATAATGAATAACGACGTCTTCCGCGCCCTCTCCGATCCAACCAGGCGCGAGATCCTGGAGCTTCTGCGCTCCGGGCCTCGCACCTCGGGGGAAATCGCCGAAAAGTTCAGCACCAGTTGGGCGACCGTCTCTCGTCACCTCAGCGTGCTGAAGGATGCGGAGCTGATTCTGGCCGAGCGGAATGGCCAGCACGTCGTGTACGAGCTGAATACGACCGTGTTTCAGGACGTCGTCGAGCACCTCATCAAGTGGCTTCGCCCGCGGAGATCAAATGCGTAAGTGGATTCCATTGCTCATCGTCGTCGCCGCGGTCATCGCATCAGCGGTGGTGTATTCGAGACTTCCAGCAACAATTCCCACGCATTGGGAACTATCGCCGCACCCGCCCGGGACCATGCCACAGCCGAACGGCTGGAGTAGTCGGATGGTGGGTGCGTGGGCGTTGCCCGTCTTTCTTGTCGGAATGTGGGCGCTCCTGAGAGTCCTTCCCAAAATCGATCCGCGCGGCAGCAACTATGCCAAGTTCGGAGGCGCGTTTGATGGCATCATCGTCTCGATAATGCTGTTCATGCTCGGAATGCACATCTTCATACTGCGGGCTGCGCTCGGCTATCCGGTCGCAATCGAACGCGTTGTTCCCGTCGGGGTCGGTGTTCTTCTCATCGTGATTGGAAATCTCTTGCCGCGTGCGCGTCCGAACTGGTTTGTCGGAATCAGAACGCCGTGGACGCTCTCGAGTGACCGCGTTTGGGAAAAAACGCACCGTGTTGGTGGGCAGGTATTCGTCGCAGGCGGGATTCTGATCGTGCTCGCTGGTTTCGCAGTACAACAGTGGGCCCACGTGGTGCTCATTACGGTGGTCCTGGTTTGCACCGCAACTGTCTTGATTTACTCATATGTCGAATGGAAGCGCGAACAAAGCCCAGCCAGCGTCCCTCGATAATCACCCTCGCAACCAGGCTCTCATGAACTCGTTCTATCGCATTACAGTCTCGATTCTGTCGATCACGTCGCTCGTTTCTTCAGGTGCCGCGCAGACTATCACTGCTCCGGGCCGTATCGACACCTTGCCACCGCGGTCAGTAATTGAATTGCCATTCTCGTTTCAGAGCGGAGTGCTGACCCTGCCGGGCACGCTCACCATGCCGGCGAATTACAGCGCGCGGTTGCCGGTTGCGCTGATCGTCGCGGGCTCGGGTCCTACCGACAGAAATGGAAATTCCGCCGGTCCGCTGCGCGCCCAGAACAACTCCAACTTGTACGCAATCCTTGCCTGGCAGCTGGCGGATGCGGGTATCGCGTCCGTTCGCTACGACAAGCGAGCGCTCGGCGAAAACCTTCAGAAGATCAACCTTGCCCAGACGTCGATCGATGACTTCATCGCTGATGTGATCGCGGGTGCGCGAAAGCTCGCCGCCGATCGGCGGTTCTCGAAGCTCGTGCTCATCGGACACAGCGAGGGTGCTGAGCTGGTGTTGCAGGCAGCCAACCGCGGTGCGCCCGCCGCCGGAATTGTGATGTTGTCCGGCGCGGGTAGGCCGATCATGACAGTGCTGCGCGAGCAGCTGTCGAAGCAGCTTCCGCCCGAAGAGCTCGTCAAATGGGACTCGGCATCCGCGCGGTATCTTCGCGGAGAGGATGCCGGCGACGTGCATCCAGGCCTGAAGCCTCTTCTTCTTCCGGTGAACCGAAGATTCATGCAGACGTGGGTCAAGTACGATCCGCCGGCGGAAATTGCTCGTGTCAGCGTCCCTGTGCTGATCGTCCAGGGCGGGCACGACTTGCAGATCAGTGAAGCTGACGCGCGGGCGCTGCAAGCGGCTCAACCATCGGCAACCCTCATGGTCATTCCTGCCGCCAATCATGTTTTCAGGGCGGCGACCGACGATCGGATGGCGCAGGTCCGATTGTACACCGATCCTACCATTCCCATCGTTCCCGAGCTGACTCCAGCCATCGCTGACTGGATCAAGCGCCTCAAATAAGCGCGGCGCGCGAACGCGTCTCCCGAGCGGGCGGCGGGACCTCAGGCGGGCGGTTAACTTGTACGTCCGATATTACAAATCACGAAAAATGCGCTATAGGCCGTTCCCCGGAACCCGGATCAAAGTCAGCGAAATCGGCTTCGGAACGTGGACGCTCTCCACCGGCTGGTGGGGGGAAAAGACAGACGACGAAGCCGTGGCTCTGCTGCGCGCGGCGAAAGATAAGTTCGGCGTTAGCTTTTTTGACACCGCCGACACCTACGGCAATGGCCGAGGAGAGAGGCAGCTCGCGGAAGCTTTCCGCGGCAAACGTGAAGAGGTTGTCTACTCGACCAAGATCGGCTACGACATCTACGATCCCGGCGCCCAGACCGCGCGGCGCGGACAGAGCGAGCTGCCGCAGAAATTCGACCGCGATTACATGCGGTTCGCACTCGACAAGTGCCTGGAGCGCCTGGAAACCGATCATATCGATGTCCTGCAGCTCCACAACATCAAGATGGAGCACGTGCGCGACGCGTCTATCTGGGAGTCCCTCCGCGAAATGCAGGCGGAAGGTCTCATCGGAGTTTGGGGGGCGGCATTCGGTCCGGCAATCGGTTGGCTCTATGAAGCCATCGACCTCTGCGAGCGGGAGAGCGACATCGGGACGATCCAGATGATCTGGAATATCCTCGAGCAGCATCCGGGAACGGCGATGATCGATGCGGCAAAAGAGCTCGCGCCGAATTGCGCGTTCAACATTCGCGTCACTCACGCGTCGGGCATGCTCGAAGGGAAGTACACCGAGGACACGGTCTTCCCCCCCAACGATCATCGGCGCCATCGACCGCGTTCATGGCTCACGAACGGGCTGAAAAAAATCCGCACTCTCGATTTTCTCGCGACGCGCATGACCCTCGGGCAGGCCGCGCTCAAGTGGCTGCTCGCGGAGCCGCGCGTTGTGACTGTGCTCCCAAACATCTACGACCTCGAGCAGCTGGAGGAATTCGCCGAAGCATCTGAAAAACCCGATTTCTCTCCTGGAGAAATGGAGAAAATCGCCGAGCTTGCGGTGCGTAACTTCGGGGTCGACGAGGAGCCGATGTCCTACAAGGGAACGATGGAGCGAGTCACTACGTGATCAACCCGTGGCACGACCTGCCGGCGGGAATTCATCCTCCCGAGCTGGTGACCGCGCTCATCGAGATTCCCAGTGGCAGCCGCAACAAGTACGAGTTGGACAAGCAGTCCGGGCTAATCCGACTCGATCGGGTTCTCTATTCCTCGATGCACTATCCCGGAGACTACGGATTCATCCCGCGGACGCTTCACGAAGACGGCGATCCGCTGGACATTCTCGTTCGCATCAATGAGCCCACGTTTCCGGGGTGTCAGATCGACTGCCGGCCACTCGGCGTGCTCAAGATGCTCGACCGCGGGGAGCCGGACGACAAGATCATTGCAGTCCCGAGCAACGACCCGTATTACCATGAGTACTTCGACATTGCCGATCTTTCCCAGCATTATTTGAGGGAAGTGGAGCATTTCTTCCATATCTACAAGGATCTGGAGGGACGACGGGTGGAGATCGTCGGATGGGAGAAAAGTGAAGTTGCCGCTCGCGTGATCAGCGAATCGATCGCCCGGTATCAGGAGCGGTACTATCAGGTGGGTACCTAAATACTCGGCGCCCTGTGGTCGATGCGGGGCGGAGGACGATGATGACCAGTCAACGATCGCTGCGAGGCTCCTGTGTTCTCCTCACGCTTTTCACCGTGTTCGCGGCAAGCGCCTGCAACAGGGGGGACGAGAGAGCGGTCAAGGGGCGCAATGGTCCGAATGGAGCGGGACACGACAGCGTCAGCGCCGTCCCGCTGAACGAGGACGGGCTCGGGCCGATCCAGGTGGGAATGACGCTCGTCGACGCTGTGAACATGGGCCTCCTCAACGAGAATCCGAACATGAAAAAAGAGTGTGACTTCGTGTTCCCGGCCGTTGGCGCGGGCGTCCCCGACAATGTGGGCGTGATGATAGTGAAAGGGAAAGTCGCGCGCATCGATGTCGACACGGGATCAGTCACGACCGAGGACGGCGCGAAGATCGGAGACACCGAAGAGAAGATCAAGAGCATCTACGACGGCGATCTGCAGATCGAGCCGCACAAATATGTCACGGGTGGTCACTACATGATCGTGACGGGCGACAGCGCCAGCGCGGGCAAGGCGATCGTGTTCGAGACCAACGGGAAGACAGTCACAAATTTCCGCGCGGGACGACTACCTGAAGTTAAATGGGTTGAAGGCTGTAGCTAATGCATGACCGCTAAGTTTCTGACCGCGGACTGGCGTTACCTGGCGATGCTCAACTTCGAAGTCGACCGCTCCGTTCTAGCACCGTATCTCCCCAGGGGAACCGAGCTCGACGATCGCAACGGGCAGCAGTACCTGAGTCTCGTTGCGTTCCTCTTCCTGGACACGCACGTGCTCGGCCTGCCCGCACTCTTCCACCAGAACTTCGAGGAAGTGAATCTTCGCTTCTACGTCCGAAGGAAAGTCGGGACCGAATGGCGCTCGGGCGTCGTGTTCATTCGAGAGATGGTTCCCTTGTTTCTCGTGGCTGAGACAGCGCGACTGACCTACAACGAGCCCTACCGCACCGTTCCGATGCATCACACCATCGTCAAGACCAACGGCGAGATGCAGGCCGTGGAATATGTGTTCGGCGCCGGGCTCGAGCGGTGCAGATTCGCGCTCCATGTCGACGGACCCCCGTATGAGATGGGCGGCGGCTCCGAGGAGGAATTCCTCTGTGAGCGCGGCTGGGGGTACACCCGCCAGCGCAATGGCGGAACGATAGAATACAGCGTCGAGCACGCTCGCTGGCGGATCTGGCCCAGCTCGCGGCACGAGCTCGCCGGGCCCCTCGAGACTTTCTACGACCAGCCCCTCCCGACTATACTCTCAGGTACTCCCAAGTCCGCGTTTATTGCGGATGGCTCCGCTGTGGCCGTGCACATGCCAGAGCGGGTTGCGTAACTCTATTTGCGGGTAATCCGAAAATGACTGCAACCGCACAAGTGGTGGACCTTCGGTACCCGGTCGGCAAATTCGATTGGAACGCGCCGGTAACCCAATCTGATTACCCGCGGCTTATCGCGGCGATCGCCGATACACCGGGCGCGCTTCGGTCCGCGGTTGCGGGCTTGTCGCGCGATCAACTGGAGACGCGCTACCGTCCCGGCGGCTGGACCGTGAAGCAGCTGGTGCATCACATCCCCGATAGCCACATGAACGCGTACTGCCGGTTCAAGCTCGCTCTGACGGAAGACGAGCCGATGATCAAGCCGTACGAAGAGGCGAAGTGGGCCGAGCTCCCCGACTCGCAGCGAGTGCCGATCGAGGTCTCGCTCGAGCTGCTCGACGCACTTCATCAACGCTGGGTGGCGCTCCTCCGGTCAATGGACAACGCCGACTTCAACCGGGGATTCCGCCATCCGGAGCGCGACGGCGTGCTGGCCCTGAGCCACGTGCTGGCGCTGTACGCCTGGCACGGCCGGCACCACGTGGCACACATCACGTCATTGAGAAAGCGGGAGGGCTGGTGACGGAGTTGGCGACTTTTGGAGCGGGATGTTTCTGGGGCGTGGAAGTGACATTCAGAAATGTCCGTGGAGCGAAAGACGCGGTCGTCGGGTATCTGGGCGGCACGATGGCAAATCCGACCTACAGGGACGTGTGCACCGGTAGAACCGGGCACGCTGAAGTCGTTCAGGTCACTTACGATCCATCCGAAGTGACGTACGACAAGCTGCTCGACGTCTTTTGGGAGAATCACGATCCGACTACGCTCAACCGTCAGGGGCCTGACGTCGGCACTCAGTATCGATCCGCCATCTTCTATCACACTCCCGAGCAGAAGCGCATTGCTGAGCAGTCGAAAGCGGAGCTCGAAGCAAGCGGCCGGTTCCGAAAACCGATCGTGACCGAGATTACGCCGGCTTCGACATTCTATCTGGCCGAAGACTACCACCAGCGCTACCTCGAGAAGCGCGGGTTGGCCACCTGTCACGTTTAGCCGTCCATCTCCGACAGGCACCGCGCTTGCCACTGATCATTACCCAACTGGGAGGCGGGACAGGGTGCGCATAAAAACGGAAACGCTGAATTCGCGGAAGACGACGTGGCTGCTGGTGGGCGCCGGCGCCGCGATGGTGGCGGGGAGATTGGTCGAGCGCGGTCTGGAGAACGGGTGGCGCGCAGTGAAGCACGAGGATCCGCCAGAGTTCTCGCGGAAACGGGGCGAGAGTTGGCCTGCGGCCCTCGCTTGGACTGCGCTGTCCGCCGCAACCGTGGCCGCGGTGGAGTTGGCCGCGCGTCGGGGAGCCCATGTCGGACTGAGGCGGCTGACCGGAAAGCGGCCCCCCGCGAATCTGTGAAGCATTCGCCGGGATTTCTCAAGCTCGTGGACGACGCGAAGTCGCGCGTTCGGGAGGTCAGCGTAGAGGAAACCCGGCGCAAGCTCGAGACAGGAAGAGCGAAGGTCATCGATGTCCGCGAGGAGAGCGAGTGGGCAGCGGGTCACGCGCGGGGTGCGGAATACCTGGGGAAAGGCATAATCGAGCGCGACATCGAAGCGCGTGTGCCTGACAAGAACGCGGAGATCATACTGTACTGCGGAGGCGGGTTCCGTTCGGCGCTATCCGCCGACAATCTTCAAAGAATGGGGTACAGGAACGTGGCGTCGATGGCCGGTGGTTGGCGGGCGTGGCAGGAGGCCGGAGCGCCGGCCGAGCCCAACCGCAAAGTACTTGACACCGTAAAGTAAGCCCGTATCTTGAACGCACCTTCTATTAGAGGCGTGACGTGTTGAGACTATTGCTAATGTTGGCCTCTATTGCCAACGTAGCCGGCGGACTCGTTCTGATCGGAACCTGGGCTACAATGTGGCAGCGGGTTCCGATCATCGTGTTGGCCATCGGATGCTCCCTGCTGATTCAAGGGGCGTACACGATTATCTATCTCCGAGGGGATCTCGCCCGATGGGGAGATCTGGCCACCGGAGCGCTATTCGCGGGCGAAGCACTCTCTGCTGTGGTCGGAGCCGGCGGACTGATCCAGAGCGTCGTCCACAACATCAACAACGCCGACATGGAGATGGCGCCCGTGCTCGCTGGCCTCCTCATGCTGGTGCAGGCAGCGCTCGCGCTTCTCTACCTGGTCATGACAAACCAGCTGCGCCCGCGAGTCGACGGACGCAGCTCGGCCTGATTACTAGGGTCGCAGCTCCCCGTGATCGACGGGCTCACGCCCGCGACGCATGAAGAGGAACTCGTATAGGAGCGCGGCCACCAGAGCGCCGACGATCGGAGCGAACAGGTAAAGCAGCTGCGCCTCGTAAATGCCGCTCGCAACGGCGGGCCCGAACGAGCGTGCGGGGTTCATCGACGCCCCGGTGAGGGGACCGATCGCCAGGATGTCAGCCGCCACCACGAAGCCGATCGCCAATCCACCGATCTTTGGTCCGCGAAGATCCACTACGGTCCCGTAGACGACGAAGACGAGGAAGAACGTCGCGATCGCTTCGACGAGAAACGCCTGACCCGCAGTCACATCCAGCGCGATGGTGAGACCGCCTCCTCTGGTCGCGGCAAAGGTGGCTTCCGAGACCGACAGCTTGAGCGCGTACGCAGCCGCTACTGCACCCAGGACCTGAGCGACGATATAAAGGGCTGCCATCATCGCCTCGATCCTTCTCGTTGCCAGAAGGCTCAGCGTCACAGCCGGATTGAAGTGACCGGAGATGCGCATGAGCGCGCTCACCATGACTGCCAGAATCAACCCGTGCGCCAGCGCGACCTCGATGAGTCCCGTCGGTGATCCCGTTTGTCTCGCATGAATGATCGCGCCGCTCCCCACGAAAACCAGAGCGAATGTGCCGATGAATTCAGCGACGAAATGCCGCCACGCGTCCCGCATTGTCCTGCCCCCATAGTGATCGTTGGGGCCGCGGCGCGCGAGATCGCTAGATCACTCTACGCAGTACCAGCGCGGCGTTGATTCCCCCGAAGCCGAAAGAATTGGTGAGTATGTGCTCAACACGCTCCTTCCGCCCCGCACCCGGCAGAAAATTAAGATCGCAGGCCTTGTCCGCAACCTGAAGGTTGACGGTTGGAGGGAGCCACTCCTGCTCGAGCGCGAGCGCGCAGATGGCCGTCTCGATCGCGCCGGACGCGCCAAGAGCATGCCCGTAGTAACCCTTGGTCCCGCTCATCGGGACTTTATACGCGCGATCGCCCATCACCTTCTTGATCGCCATCGTCTCCGTCGTGTCGTTGAGCGGTGTCGAGCTGCCGTGCGTGTTGACGTAACCGATCTCGTCCGGTGAAACATTCGCGTCGTCGAGCGCCAGCTGCATGGATCTCGCGGCCTGCGAGCCATCCGGGCGCGGCGCAGTCATGTGGTGGGCGTCGTTTGTCGTTCCATACCCGGCGACTTCCGCGTAGATCTTCGCTCCGCGGGACTCCGCTCGCTCGTATTCCTCGAGAATGAGAACCGCGGCGCCCTCGCCCATCACGAATCCGTCGCGATCCTTGTCGAATGGTCGCGATGCCATCTCCGGCTCTTCGTTGCGAGTGGACATCGCGCGTATCAGCGAGAACGCGCCGAAGCAGAGCGGAGCCAGCGGCGCCTCGGCGCCCCCGGCAATCATCACGTCGGCGTAGCCGTCGCGGATCTGCCGGAAAGCATCTCCGATCGCGATCGTACCAGATGCGCAGCTCATCGCATTGGTGGAGTTGGGCCCCATTACGCCCAGCTCGATCGCGATGTTACAGCTCGATGCTCCACCGAATACCGACAGCGCCAGCGTCGTGTCCACCTCGCGCAATCCGCGCTGCAGAAATACGGCCAGTTGGCCCTCGGCATAGCCAATTCCGCCGAGCGCTGTCCCCATGTTCGCGCCGACCCTCTCCTTGTCCTCGCGGGACAGATCGAGATCCGCATCGGCAAGCGCTAGCTGCGCGCCGACTACGGAGAACTGCGCAAAGCGATCCAGCCGCTTGGCGCGTTTGCTCTCGAGGTGGTCAGTCGGTACGAAGTCGTTGACCTCTGCGGCGTTGTGACTCCTGAACTGCGATGGATCGAACCTTGACACCGATCGCACCGCCGATCGTTGGCGTTGGAGTCCAGACCACAATTCGTCGCGAGTAGTGCCGATCGGCGTTATGGGTCCGATCCCTGTGATTACGACTCTGCGTCTATTCAGCTGAAACACGTCACCTCATTGCTGCTGTTTTCCCGCTTCACGCTCTGCCACCGCAGCGAGCCCTGCCAGGGTGCGTGACGCGATTCCGTGCACAAACACGGGTCCTATAAAGCGCGTCGCCGCCAACCTTCCGATCCGACGAAATCGCCGTGGTCCGTCCCACAAATGCACGATTCGTACGTGCGTGCCGGCGGATGACTTGGAAAACGACCACTCGACCTCCATTTCCTTGGTGATACCCCCCACGTGCCGATATCGGATCGATGGCCGATTCTTGTCCACCGCCATTTCGGACAGCCACCACGTCGGCCAGTTGATGCTGAGCCGCCCCCTCGGCGTCTTGAGCTGAAATGGCCGGTTCGCCGACATTTCCACCAAGCCTCCTCCATCGGACCTGCGCGTGCGAAACCGTACGTATCGATAATGCGTGAGATAGCGCGGCCAAAGCTCTACCTCGCTCGCCAACTTGAAGATTGTCGCCAACGGAGCGCGAACAATCTGCTCGTCGACGGTTTGCATCCGACGCCCGGATGGCATCGGGCCGAGATCGAACGCATGTCCGACGCGCGTCGTCATCGGTCAACCGGAGTCCAGCTCGTCGTCACGCGGAACGCACGACGACGGTGCACGACCGTCTTTCGCGCTATCGCCTCACGCACTGTATCCACCAACTCCTCCGGCGTGAACCCCCTCATCACGGAGACGACGCCATCGTGACGGCTAACGGCATGAAATCGAAGGGGAAATGAAGCGAGCCAGAGTCCCGCCGCCGCGATCCAGCTCCTCCTGAGATCGCTGACGATGACGCGAACGCGCGCGACGCGATTCATTTCCCGCAGCACCTCGAGCGCGTCGGTCCCCGCGAAGTGGTGCAGGACCTGGGAGCACATCACGATGTCGACACTGTGGTCCGCGAAGGGAAGTCGCAGCGCATCGCCACAAACGGCGAGGGTTAAGAGGGGCCGGCTCGCGCGGGCGAGCTCGAGCGCCGAATCGAGACCGACCGTCGTCAGGTCAATTCCAATCTGCCCAGCGACTTCCCGTGCTCGAGATGGGATGTCGCCAAGCCCTGTTCCGACGTCGAGCAGCGTGGCGTGAGGCGGTACTTCCTTCAGCGCGTCCTTCAGTTCATCGATGGCTGAACTCAGTCCGCCGAACAGGGAGTTCGAGCGAACAACATCGGCGAGCGATCGTTTTACGACCGCTGGATCAACATTGGGATCGTCGAGTATCTCTCGGCCGCGTTTTCTTGGAGGCGTGAGGATGGACCGCACGATTCCTTAGCGCTCCAGCTGTGCGTAACCACCGCGATAATACAGTAGAGGAGTGCCGTTCTTCGCCCTGGCCGCCTCCACTTCGCCAACAATTATGGTGTGGTCCCCCGCCTCGTGCATCGCAAAGGTGGCGCATTCGATTATCCCGAGCACGTCGTCGAGCACCGCGAGGCCATTTGGAGATCTGGTGTACCCGACTCCCTCGAAGCGATCGATGTCGACGATCGAGAAGCGACGGGCGATTTGTTCCTGATTGGCGGAAAGGATGTTCACCACGAAGCCGGGCGCGGTCGTCAGTGCACTATAGGCCGACGCGGTCTTCTCGATGCAGATGAGCACGAGCGGTGGATCGAGGCTCACAGAGCAGAATGCGCTGACTGTCATACCTTCGTCGGAACCACCTCGATCCTTCGTGGTCACGATCGTGACACCCGAAGGAAACCTGCCGAGCACGCTGCGGAATTCGTCTGGGGTTACGCTCAAGTTCTAAATGCCGGAGAGATGAAGAGGTTGAAAAGAAAACGCGGGTTCAGCACGAGGCCCGTCGGGATGAAATCACCGGCAACCCCTACCAACAGGTCAGCCATCTCCTTGCGGCGAGAGAGAGCCTTTGCGGCGTTGTTGAGGAAGTAAGGATACGCTATGGCCATGCCTACGATTCGCTCGAGCTTCCATTTTCCGCCGAATTCGCTGCGTCGCGCTTTTTCGTAGGCAGCGAGAACACGATTCTCCTTCTGCGGCGCACCCCGTAACGCTTCGACAATAAAGGGCGCGAGCATTTCCCCGCCGCGGAGCGCGGCGTAAATCCCTTCGCCGGTGAACGGGTCAAAAAAGTCAGCCGCGTCGCCGACCAGAGCAGTGCCGGGAGCCCATGCTGGCCGCGACGCTGTAGCAAACGGGCCAGTCGCACGCACATCCGTCACACGCTCGGCACCGACGAAGCGCTCGGCGAGGTGAGGACGCGAAGCTATCCATTGGTCGAAGAATTCCGTGCGGCCCTCTCCCATCTCCCTGGCACGCGACATTGGGACGACGACTGCGACGTTCATCAATCCGCCACCTACGTCCACGATCCCGAAATAGCCTTTGTGGTCGACGTGCATTTCTCCGAGCGCGCCCACGTCCCGGACATTCCGGTAGTGCGCGACCAACGCGAGGCGCTTCGGGAAGAAGCGGCTGGTGTGCGTGAGGTCGAGCCGTTTTCCGACAACCGAGCGAAGGCCGTCGGCGCCGACAACGAACCTGCTCGTCAAACTGCGCGCCTCTCCTTCGGGCGCCATGACAGTTACGCCACTGACCCGGCCCGTGTGGTTTTTTGCGACGTCCGTTACGCGCGCCAGCTCTTCCACTCGAGCGCCGACGGCTCGCGCCCCGTTT
The DNA here is from genome assembly GCA_955652635.1 of uncultured Gemmatimonadaceae bacterium. Lineage (GTDB taxonomy): Bacteria > Gemmatimonadota > Gemmatimonadetes > Gemmatimonadales > Gemmatimonadaceae > UBA4720. The sequence goes on along the minus strand of CATPBN010000158.1, from coordinate 6,943 downwards.
AGCACGATCTCGTCGAGAATGGTTCGACGCACCGCGAGGCCGTAGTCACGAAATGGGTGAAATCCGTGATTGGACGCAAATTCGCCGTCTGCGTAATGTCCGTCTGGTGCGCGCACCCTCATGCCGGCTAGGTGGGCGGGGCCCGAACGCTCTATCTCGTCGAGCACGTTCATGTCGGAGAGAATGCGCGAGGCCTGTGGGCTCAGATACTCTGCGCACGTCTTGTCGCGCGGAAAGCTGGCTCTGTCGAGCACGAGTACATCTACGCCTGCCCGCGCCAGCGAATGCGCGGTCGACGCGCCGGCCGGGCCTCCGCCAACGACTATGACATCGGCATCTAGCTCTCGGGCCACCGCTATCCGATGGCGCGCGCTACGCGCTGGAACAATCCCATGTACTGCCAATGGGGGCGCGGCAGGTGAAGAATCGAGGCTGCTCGAGTGAGGTAGGGCAGGACAACCGATCGCGAATCCGCCGAGAACATGAAGCGGGGATGGTCGGCCGCGAACGTCTTGAGTCGATCGACCGTCGCGCGGAACTGAATGGCACTCGAGAAATAAAAGGTGGGATCGAGCAGGGTACTCCCTGCCGGCACGATTCCCTCCGCGACCGCGATCCGGTGGAGCGTCGTACCCGGATATATGCGTAGCCCGACGGTAAGATACACCGCGTCTCCCCTTCGCAGACGCCACGCCGCGAATGCGAGCGTCTCCTCCACGGTCTCGACGGTTTCGCCGGGACCTCCCACGAGAAAGATCCAGAGAGTCTTGATCCCGAACTTCTCGACTCGCTTCGCGACTTCTCGCACTTTAGCTGCATCGAATCCCTTTTCGAGCTTCTCCAACACTGGGTCGCTGGCGCTCTCTGCCGTGATGCCTAGCGAGCGGAAGCCGGCGGTCTTCATCGCGCCGAGCAGCTCGGCGCTTGCTGTTGCCGGTGTGAAATTCGTGGTCTCCAGCTGCACGCCCAGCTTGCGCCGCGTGATTGCCCCGCACACCTGAACGGCATGGCCGGGCGGCGAGTTGAAGGTTGAATCGACGAAGTCGAAGTGGTGCACCCCCGCCTCGACCTTGAGCTCTTCGATCTCGTCCGCAACGAGCTCCGGATCGCGCGTTCTGTATCCCCATCCTTCCACGTTTCTATACGTGCAGTAGACGCACTTGTAGACGCAGCCACGCTTTGTCTGAATCGGAATCGTGGCACCGTGGCGCTGATACCGCGCCAGATCTATCCAGCGGTGCAAACTGGGACGGGGCAGAGAATCAAGATCCGCGTCTTCACCAGGCGGCGTGAACACGACCGTGCCGTCACGATCGCGCACGAGTCCTGGCAGAGCTTCGATTGGAGCGCCGGACGACAACGCATCTACCAGGGCGACGCTTGCCCGCTCGCCATCTCCGGCTACCGCGTAGTCGACGCCGAGATCGCGAAACAATGCTTCGGGAGCGACTCCAAAGGCCGCGCCACCCGCGATGATTTTCGCGCCTGGAGCCGTCTGCCGAAGCGCGTGCAGGACGCTTCGCGCTTCAGGCGTGTAGTGACGCAGCGCGATCGCATCACTGTTGTCTATGTTCCGGACCGAAACGCCAATGATGTCTGGCTTGAACTCGGCCGCGCCCCTCTGCGCGGACGCCACCGGATCGGGTGCGAAGCACAGATCGAGAAACCTGACGCGATGCCCCGCGGCGTCGAGTGCCGAAGCGACGCAAGCGAGCCCGTTCGGCACCACCGGATACGGCTGTCGCTCGCGATTGGTGCTCACGAGGAGAACCCGCGCCCCTCCCTTTGCGTTGGATTGCTCAGTCATTCGCTGCATATCCGTCATTACCCGCATGCGCTCGTCCGTCACGATAGAAGTAAAGCTACCAAGGCTCCAACACCCGAGCAGACCGCGTTGACGGCATCGTTGTCGAAGCCTCGCAGCCCACCTATGCGCTGAGTCCGGGTTCCGCAGTTGTGCACTGGTCGCTCGGTTGGCTTCGCGCATACGTCGCACCAGCGCTGAGTCTGCAGCGTCGCTCCGAGCACGGAATCTGCCATTGCGCCCGCCAACCCTCCCAGTACCACTGCGGTGAATGGAACGGGCCACCGCGCCATCGCCTCTCCTGAGGCGATGAACAGCGCACCGCCGAGACTCGCGATTGTGCCAACCAGGCTCACGCCGCCCGAGGTCCCGGCAGGAACTGGCTCACCAGAAATGATCGAGCGCGGATTGCGGCCGGCTAGCGTGCCGATCTCCGTCGCCCAGGTGTCGGCGGCCGACGCCGCCAGCGCCCCGATTGCAATCGCGTACCACGCGCTCGTACGCGAGAGCGTGTACGCGATCGCGGCCAGCGCATACACGCCGCCGTTGGCCAGAACTTGTTTGGCGTCGCGGCGATCACCCTTCTCGACGACGGCGCCAATCCGCTGCGCTTTTCTCTTCTCGCCCAACTTCGAGAGAGCGCTCGCGGCGATGAAATGCGCGACGAGGAGAATCCCCCAGCTCCATCCGGCGGCGAGCGCGATCGTTCCCACCACCGTGCCGGCGAACGCCCCGCTCGTCGAAAGCGCTCCCATCCGACGAGCGCCAAACGCGAATATGCCGCCGCCAATCAGGCCGGCAATCACCCTCGCGACCAATTCCGTCAGCTGCGATTACCTCGTTTCGGAAGCACTTGCGGGTTGCGTGGGCGGTTTCCTGCTTGAAGGGGATTCGAGCGGCGGTTAGCTTGCGCTCTCCGCCTACCAACTAAATGACCGGCACGGTAAACGCCATAGTCCCGCTCAGTCTCCTCGAAGCAGTTCGCTCCGTCGATATCCCGGAGGGGGAGGACGTCGACGTCGAATACGTGCAGGAGCATCGCAACAAGCGTCTTGGATTGAGCGACACTGTAATCGCGCAGATTCGCCGCTACAAGGACGCCTTGAAGCGGAACCAGCCGATTGCCATTCATGAAGCAAGCGGAATTTCGCGCCTCATTGGGCGCCGCCCGGATGCGGAAAGCATCTTCACGCGCGCGGGCAGCATCGTAGCGAACAGAATCTACCAGATGATCTCCACGACGAGGCGGCAGATTATCCACCTGCTGCCTGGTTTTCTCGCCCGCCCGCTCGCCTTCCGCCAGGTGAAAAGAGCGGGAGAGAAATATCTTGGAGCATCGGTGCGGCGTGTTGGCGCTTCAATTGTCGTTGGTGTCAAGGAGTCGGTGACGTTTGAGACGGCACCCAAGGGGATCGGCTGCCTCTACTACGAGTCCGCGCTCCGAGAGCTCCTCAAGCTGCTCGTCAACGGAGGGGGGATGATCGATCACGTCCACTGCCGCGAGAGGGGCGAGGATATTTGTGAGTGGCGGGCGGAATGGCGCGCGGTAAAAGGATCGCAGTAGCCGAGTCCCGTGCTGCAGCCTGAATCTCTGCCCGCCATTCATTCTGCCCTCGAGCGAGCCGGACTCGATGGCTGGCTACTCTACGATTTTCACGGGCTGAATCCCGTAGCAGTGGGAATGCTGGAGCTGCCAGGGATGACCACGCGTCGGTTCTTCGTTTACATCCCGCGCAGCGGCTCGCCGGTCGCGATCACTCACGCAATCGAGCAGGGTCCGTGGGCTGGATGGCCCTCGAAGTGGACGAAGGAGAAGTACAGCAGTTGGCGCGCGCTCGAATCCTTGCTCGGCAAGCTGATCAAGGGAAAACGCGTCGCGATGGAGTATTCGCCCGGCGACGCCGTACCCTACCTGGATCGGATTCCTGCCGGAGTCATCGAGATGGTGAGAGGTGCTGGAGCAACCGTCGTATCTTCGGCGGAGCTGGTCTCCAGCTTTTACGCCGTGTGGAGCGATGTCCAGCGCGCATCCCACGAGCGGGCGGCGCGCGCTGTCTCGATCATCGGGCAGGAAGCGATCCGCCTCGCCGGCGGTCGAGCCGACAGCGCGTCACCGTTGACCGAATACGCCCTCGCCAGCTGGGTCAGGGAACGGTTCGATGGCGGCGGACTCGAGACTGATCACGGGCCCATAGTGGCGATCGGCCCCAACGCCGCCAACCCGCACTATGAGCCGACCTCGGGGAAGTCGGCGACAATCAAGCGAGGGGACATCATACTCGTCGACTTATGGGCGCGCGAGAAAAACGGAGTGTTCGCTGATCAAACCTGGATGGGCTCGCTCGGTGCGCCGAGTGGACGCGACAACGCGATCTGGCAGGCGGTCAGGGACGCGCGGGATGCCGCCATCTCGCTGCTGCGAGCACGCATAAATTCACACAAGCCGGTTCGAGGTGGAGAGGTCGATGACGCGGCCCGGGCTGTGATCACCAAACGGGGATACGGTGACAACTTCATCCACCGTACCGGCCACTCGATCGATCCGCGCGACCTCCATGGATCTGGGCCCCACATCGACAATCTCGAGACAAGGGAAGAACGAGAGCTGATTCCCGGCGTCGGATTTTCCATCGAACCAGGGATCTATCTCGCAGGGGATGTCGGGATGCGCAGTGAAGTGAACGGATTCGTCGGTGGGGACGGGCTGCTTATAACGCCCTCCGATTACCAGAAGGATCTCCTGGTCGTTTAGCGACCGATCGACTCCCACACCGCCGGATCTTCCAGCCCAAGTCTCCACAGCGCAAAGCTTCTTACTCCGAGCTGCCTCGCGTCCCGGACGAGCCTGTCGAGAAGTCCGCGGTCGCTGACCCACAGCTCCCATCCTTCGGGCGAGGCAGCGTGTAGCGTCTCCGACGAATGATCCCGGACCAGCGCGGTGTTGGTCATGGTGGTGAGTCGCCGCGCGTCGTCGAAGCTGATCACCTCGGTCTCAGCGGACTTTCTCCAGCGATATCCGTACAGGGGGAAAGCTGCGACAATTCTCGCCGCGCCTACCTCCGCTACCCGTGTCCCGAGACTCCGCGCGACCCAGTCAGGCGAGGCAATTGGACCTGGCGGTGAGGCGCTCCAGTGCTGGTCGTACAGCATCGCCATGATGAGATCGGCGGATTCGAGCAGAAGCGCCGACGGATAGGCGGCTGTGTCGCCGGCCGGTACCGCGATGACGACGGTGTGAACTCCGTGGGCGCGAACCGAGTCGGCGACCGCGCGCGTGACCGCCAACAGCGCATCGAGATCTCGCGGGGTCATGCCCTCGAAGTCTATTACGACTCCACGATAGGCGGTTGAATCGATCAGTGAGGCTATCGCACCGGCCGTAATTCCCGCTGCCTGCGAACTTCCACCGAGCCCCCGAATGATCTCCGGGTGAAAACGGCTCCCGTAGTACGATGTGATGAGCGCCATAGTGCGTGGCGCCACCATGTTGTCGTTACGGAAATTGTCCGGATAAACCTGTACCGGCAGAAAGCTCGTGGTGTCGAGCGCGACCCAACCGGTGATGATTCTGGCCAGACCGGCCCCGTGTTGCTGGATCGACACATCGCTGCGCTTGTCCCATGGGCCGGCGAAGCCCCAGTAGTCAACCGGTGCGTTCGGCTCCGACGGCAAGTGAGCGCACCCCATCGCCAGAACGATCGTGGCGCATTCAAACCATGCAGGGCGCCTCATGCGCTCAGTCCTTGTGTGGAGGCGATACCATGAGCAAACTCGCTAGGATGAAAAAACATCTCTCAAGCTACTTTGCGTTCGCCGCGCTCGCACCGATGCTGCTCGCGGCCCAGGGGACGGCTGATCTCGTTCTCACCAACGGCCGCATCTACACCGTGGACAACGCTCGCCCCATGGCATCGGCGCTCGCGGTCCGGGGCAGTCGCGTTCTGTTCGTCGGGTCCGATACCGAAGCCAAAGTGCTCGCGAGTCGATCTACGCAGCTGATCGACCTGCACGGCGCCACGGTCATTCCCGGGATCGTCGATGCCCACGGGCACCTACTCGGCCTCGGCCTCATGCTTCAGAGCGCGAATGTCGCGGGCTCGACGTCATACCAGGAGGTGATTGACCGCGTCAAAACGCACGCCAGGGATGTCAAACCAGGCGCATGGATCCTCGGGCGAGGCTGGGATCAGACCCGCTGGGCCAGCAAAGAGTTTCCCACCCACGAGCAACTCTCTCGTGCCTTTCCGGATAATCCGGTGGTGCTGGCGAGAATAGACGGGCACGCAGTGCTTGCAAATGCGAAAGCGATGGAGCTTGCGCACGTAACTTCGACGACCACGGAACCTTCCGGAGGCCGGATCCTGAGGCTCGCTTCAGGATCGCCCTCGGGCGTTTTCGTCGACAACGCCATGGGCCTGATCGACCGCGCTGTGCCTGTGGCCACGCGTGAGCAGACGCGAAATGCCATCATTGCGGCGATCGACGAATGCAACCGCTGGGGCCTCACTGGAATTCATGATCCCGGAGTGGACGCGAAGACGGTTGCGATCTACGAGGAGTTGGCGAGGGCAGGGAAGTACAATCTTCGCAACTATGTGATGCTCAGCGATCCTGGGGAGCCCACCGCTGCTGTGATGCTCACGAATCCTTATCTGCGGCGCGGACCTCGGAGCGCCCTCTACGACGGACACCTCTGGATTCGCGCCATAAAACTCTACGCCGACGGGGCGCTCGGATCGCGAGGTGCAGCGCTCCTTGCGCCGTACACCGATGACCCGAGCAACTCCGGACTTCTCGTGTCGACTCCAGCGCACATAGAGGTCTGGGCGGAGACGGCGTTGCGCCGAGGATTCCAGGTGAACGTGCACGCCATCGGAGATCGCGGCAACCGGATCGCCCTCGACGCATTCGAGTCGGCTTTGCGGAGAGTGCCAAAAGCCGATCACCGGTTTCGGATCGAGCACGCCCAGGTGATAAGTCCGCAAGACATTCCCCGCTTCGCCAAGCTCGGCGTTATTCCTTCGATGCAGGCCACACACCAGACGATCGACATGCGCTGGGCCGAGGCGCGTGTGGGGTCGGAGCGTATCCGGGGTGCGTACGCTTGGCGCTCCTTGCTCAACACGGGCGTGGTGATTC
>CATPBN010000157.1 GCA_955652635.1 uncultured Gemmatimonadaceae bacterium | reverse complement strand
GATCAGGAGCGTCCGGCATTTTCCGAAGCATCCGCGTCGCGTATCTTCAGACGATGCCCGAATCATCAGAAGTGACAAACGTCGCCGTTGCCGAGCGCGCAGAACCTTTGGCTGGCCTCAATCCGGCGCAGCGCGAAGCGGTCCTTCACTTTGAAGGACCCATGCTTGTTCTCGCGGGCGCGGGCTCGGGCAAGACCCGCGTACTGACGACTCGCATCGCGCGTCTCATCGAGCACCACGGCATCGATCCGTCGCGCATCCTCGCCGTGACGTTCACCAACAAGGCCGCCGGCGAGATGAGGGAGCGGATCGCGCGCTTGCTGGGAGAAGAGCCGAAGGGCATGTGGAGCGGGACCTTTCACGCAATCGGCGCGCGCATTCTTCGCAGCGCGGCGAAACAGGTCGGCAGGACTTCCAGCTTCACGATCTACGACGAAGACGATTCACTCGGCGTGGTCAAGCGCATCATGGAGCGGCTGGGGATTTCGCCCAAGCAATGGAGTCCCAAAGTAATTTCCTCGCTCATCTCCGATGCCAAGAACGCGCTGGTGCCGCCCGCTGAATACGAGTCGCTGGCAATGGATCCCGTTTCTCGGGCAGCGGCGAAGGTCTATCGCGAGATCGAGACGACGCTTCGCGCCGCGAACGCCGTGAGCTTCGACGACCTGCTAGTTCTTCCGGTCGAAATATTCCGCAAGGACGAGGCAGTGCGCGCGCGCTACAGGGAGCGCTTCCAGTTCATTCTCGTCGACGAGTACCAGGATACCAATCGTGCCCAGTTTCAGTTCATCAAACTCCTTGGAAGTGGGCACGGGAATGTCGTCGTAGTCGGCGACGATGACCAATCGATTTACGGGTGGCGCGGAGCCGACATCCGAAACATTCTCGATTTCGAGAAGGAATTCGCCTCGGCGAAGCTCGTGCGGCTGGAGGAGAACTATCGATCGACGCCCGACATTCTTCACGTAGCCAACGCCGCGATCACGCAGAACGTGGGACGGAAGGGAAAGACCCTCCGCGCGACCCGCGCGTCGGGCGAGCCGGTCACCGTGGTTGCTGCCCTGGATGAGCGCGACGAGGCCGACTGGGTCCTCGAAGAGATCAAGTCGCGCCGCAATCAGGAGAATCGCGGCCTCGCCGACTTCGCCGTTCTCTATCGGACCAACGCACAAAGCAGGGCGCTCGAGGATGCGCTTCGACGGGAAGCGATCCCATATCGACTCGTCGGCTCGGTTCGCTTCTACGACCGACGTGAAGTACGCGACCTGATGTCTTACCTGAAGCTGATCGCGAATCCATCCGACGAGGAGGCGTTCCGCCGCGCTATCGCGGTACCCAAACGGGGAATCGGTGATGCCACGGTCGATCTATTGGCCGCCAGCGCCCGTGAATCAGGCTTCACGCTCTTTGAGATAGCCTCGCGCGCGGAGCTCCAGGAATCGCTGCGTCCTGCTGCGCGCAACGCGCTTGCTGAGTTCAGCCGAGTCATCGACAGCTTGCGAGAGCGCGCAAAGGATACGAGCGTCGACGTGCTCATCCAGGAGCTCATTAGCGAGATCAAGTACGTCGACTATCTACAGGCCGATGGACCGGAATCGGCGCGCGATCGCATTGAGAACGTTACCGCGCTAATCGACGGCGCTGCGGAGACGGTCATCGACTATGGCGGAGAGGTCGGTCTCACTCCGCTCGACCACTTCCTTCAGCGAGCGATGCTCGTCGCCGGCGCGGATGCATTGGATCCCTCCGCCGATGCAGTAACTCTGATGACGCTCCACAACGCGAAGGGGCTCGAATATCCGGTGGTGTTTCTTACGGGACTCGAGGACGGATTGTTTCCGCTGTCGCAGTCGTTCGACGATCCACCCAAACTCGAGGAGGAGCGTCGCTTGTTTTACGTCGGGATCACTCGCGCCCAGGAGAAGCTCTTTCTCTCCTTTACCGAGATGCGCCGGCGGAACGGCGAGCTTCTGCCTTCGATCAAGTCCAGATTTCTCCGCGAGATCGCGGCGGCCACTGTGGAGGAAAGAAAAACTTTGCGCGTCAGCGCAATGGGGCGCGGCACATCGTCGCGGGGGGAGGGTTTCCACAGCGGGTCCTATCCGGCCCGTCGGACGCACGATGTTCCGTCGTGGCGGAAAGTGGCGATAACGGAAGCCGAACTTTCGCAGGACGAGCCGCGGTACGTGAAGGGAGAGCGCGTGAAGCACAGACTGTTCGGCGATGGATCCATCGCCGAGCTGTCCGGAGTCGGACGTGAAGTCAAGGCGGTGATCGACTTCGACGACGAGAGCATCGGCAGAAAGACCATCAAGCTGGCATACACCACTCTCGAGCGCGGCCAGGAATAGTGCCGGTTACGCGTCAAGATGTGCTCCACATTTCCGAGCTCGCGCGCCTTGGCGTCGAGGGAGCGCGCGCCGATGAGCTGACTAAAGAGCTCACCGCAATTCTTTCGCACATGGAAGTGCTGTCGCAGGTGGATACGGCGACCGTGCCCACGACGGCGGAACTGGGCGCCGGTGGCACGCCGCTCCGTCCCGACGTTGGCGTGCCGCCTTTGATGTCGGGCACGCTCGGGTCGATTGCTCCCGCGATGCGCGATGGATTCTTCATCGTCCCCCGCCTCGCGAGCCATGAGGACTCCGGCGAGAGCGGAGCTTGAGCGTCAACGACTACACGCGACTCGGCGCGGCTCAGATCGCGTCGAGTGTTCGGGCGGGCGAGGCTTCGCCGGCGGACATGATCGGGGCGTCGTTCAAGCGAGCGGCGGAGATCGGGGCCGGTCCCGACGAGCTCAACATCTTTCTGCACTCCGACGAGAAGGCGAGCATTGAAGAAGCCGAACAGATGCGGCCGAGGATCCAAAACGCGACGGACTTGGGTGTGCTCGCGGGCGTTCCCGTAGCGATAAAGGACAACATCGCGTCGCTCGGCTTGCCGACCACCTGCGGGTCGAAGGTTCTCAGGGGATACGTCAGTCCGTTCGAGGCAACCGCAATCGCGCGGCTCCGCGCGAACGGCGCAATAATCGTCGCGAAAACGAACATGGACGAATTCGCGATGGGATCGTCGACCGAGAACAGCGCATTCGGCCCGACGAGAAATCCACTCGATGTTAGACGCGTGCCTGGTGGATCCTCGGGCGGGTCGGCAGCCGCCGTCGCCGCGGGAATCACTCCAATCGCCCTCGGCTCGGAGACGGGCGGCTCGGTACGGCAGCCGGCGGCGTTTTGCGGCGTAGTCGGAGTGAAGCCCACCTACGGGCGCGTTAGCAGGTACGGACTCGTAGCGTTCGCATCTTCGCTCGATCAGATCGGAGTGCTCGGTCGGACGGTAGACGACGCGGCCCTCGCGCTCGAGACCATCGCCGGATTCGACGCCATGGATTCGACGAGCTCGGACGCCGACGTGCCGATTTATCGCCTGGCGTCGCTGGGAAAGCCGGCGCCTGAGGCGCGCAATCCAGACGCGCAAGCGATGCGCATCGGCCGCAGCCCGATTCCCCCGCCACCCTTGCCCGGTCCGACCACCCTCGAGGGAGTCGTGATCGGCAGGCCAAAGGAGTATTTCCCGGAATCCCTCGATCCCGACATCAGGCACAGGTGTGACCGCGCCCTCGATCGGCTTCGATCGATGGGCGCAACTGTGAGAGACATCTCACTCCCACGCTCGCCGCTCGCGATTCCGGTCTACTACATACTCGCGCCCGCCGAGGCGTCGTCGAACCTCGCGCGGTTCGACGGTGTGCGTTACGGTCTTCGCGTCGATCCCGGCAAAGGTCTCAAGGCTATGTACGAGGCGACTCGCTCCGAAGGATTCGGGCCCGAGGTCACGCGTCGTATCCTGCTCGGCACATACGTGCTCTCCGCCGGCTACTACGATGCCTATTACAAGAAGGCACAGGCCGTGAGGACGCTGATTGCCGATGACTTTCGCGCGGTGTTCGCGAGCGGTGTGCACGCGATTTTCACTCCGACCACGCCGACGACGGCGTTCCCGATCGGGGCGATAAGCGACCCCTACGAGATGTACCTGAACGACATCTTCACCGTCACAGCGAATCTCGCCGGCGTTCCCGCCATGTCAGTCCCGATCGGCAGAATCCGCAGACTTCCCGTCGGGGGCCAGATAATCACCGCGCACTTCGACGAGTACGCCATGTTTCGCGTCGCGTACGCGCTCGAAGCCGGATTGGGCGCGGAGGCTCACCAATGACCCAGAGCCGATACGAGATGGTGGTTGGACTGGAAGTGCATGTGCAGCTCAAGACACGCACCAAAGCGTTCTGCGGATGCTCGGCCGATTTCGGGGCTCCTCCCAATACGAACGTCTGCCCAGTCTGTCTCGCCCTTCCCGGGGCGCTGCCGGTGCTCAACGAGCACGCCGTCGAGCTCGCCGTTCGCGCAGCAGTGGGGCTCGGGTGCAGGATCGATCCGGTCTCCATTTTCGCGCGCAAGAACTACTTCTACCCGGATCTTCCGAAGGGCTATCAGATCTCACAGTTCGATCAGCCGCTTGCCGTCGGTGGATCGGTCGTCGTCGAACGGTCTGAAAAGGGAACAGATCTTCGGATTGGAATCACGCGTCTTCATATGGAAGAAGATGCGGGGAAATCGATCCACGATCGCTATCCGGGCGAAACGGCTATCGACCTCAATCGAGCTGGAGTGCCGTTGATCGAGATCGTCAGCGAGCCGGACATTCGCACGTCCGCGGGTGCGGGCGCATATCTGCGGACCCTGAAGCAGATCCTCCAGTACCTCGACGTCAGCGACGTGAGCATGGAGGAGGGAAGTCTCCGGGTCGATGCTAACATCAGCGTTAGGCCGCCGGGTCAGGGGAAACTCGGAACGAAGACCGAAGTGAAGAACATGAACTCCTTTTCTGCGGTCGAGAAAGCGCTCGAGGCCGAGTTCGCGCGTCAATGCGAGTTGCTCGATTCCGGTGGAAACGTCGAGCAGCAGACGCTGTTGTGGGACGGCGCGAAGGAGACGGTAAGACCGAGCCGCACAAAGGAGGGAAGTCACGACTATCGCTATTTCCCCGAGCCCGACCTTCGTCCGCTCGTGCTCGACTCGAAGTGGGTCGAGCACACGCGAAAGGATCTTCCCGAGCTTCCCACCGCCAAAAAGACACGACTCGCCACTGAGTATGAACTCTCAGTGGTAGAAGTAGAGCAGCTCACCGCCAATCCTGCGCTTGCTGAATACTTCGAGGCAGCGGCGCGCGCATCCAGCGATGGAAAGGCCGCCTACAATTGGGTCATGGGCGAGGTTCAGGTAGCTCTACGCAGCTCCGCCGAAGATATCGGTCATTTCCGGGTGCGACCCGCGGATCTGGCGCAGCTGATCACGCTTGTCCGCGACGGTACCATCAGCCATACGGCGGCCAAGCGCGTTTTCGCGCAGATGGCGGAGACCGGCAAACCGGCCGCTCAGATAGCGGCCGACGAAGGATTGGTTCAAGTCGGCGATGAAGGCGCGATCGCGACCTGGGTTGACGAAGTGCTCGACGAACATCCCGAGGAAGCCGCGCGCTACCTGGCCGGCGAAAAGAAGCTGCAAGGAGTGCTGGTCGGCTTCGTGATGAAAAAATCCAAAGGCCGCGCCGACCCCAGGCGTGTGAATCAGCTGCTCTCGAGTCGGGGCGGATAGAGCGGCTCCGGCAGCTTTATCGCGAACTCCAGTTTTGTGGGCGGCATCCCGAAGTGGTGCTGTGCCTGTTCGAGAACGTGTTCCTCGCCGCCACGCCTGAGGGCAGCCCGCCTTACCTTCTTTGCTTCGCGCAAGGCATCGGTTCCGGCGGGGTCGAGCTTGTACGGCTCGGCGTGGTCCAGCCGCGTCATGAGGTCGATGATGTAGTCGAACGCGCGGGCCATGTAGGTCTCGACTTCCCGCTCGGCCAGATCCCACCGGCTCTTTTCCTCGACGAGATGGAAGATGCGCTGCCACGACTCGCTGTCCGCGACATACACCATTCCGCGGAAGATTCTCCGATTGGTGGGGGTGCTGAAGATCGTCGGACTCAGGATGCGGTCCAGATGTTCGTCGGAGTGAGTGTGGTCGCGCAGGATCAGCTGCTTGGCCGTGCGGCTGAATCTCTCCCCGATGTGCATGTCGAAGCGGCTCTCCCAGTAGCTATGGCCCAGAGCGGCGGTCGAGGACGTGATCGTCAGCTGGTGCGGCACGAAGTAGTTGTGCGCAACCGAATCAGCGGCGAGATGCGCGAGGTAGCCCAGTCCGAATGCCCGCAGCGGCTCCGATTCGGCGTTGTTGTGGATCTCGAATCCAACGTTCCACGAGTGACAGTGCCTGCCGGCCGCGGCGTATTTCTTGGCGATGCTCGTGTCCGCGGCGATCGACCCGTACAGGAAGTCGTACGGAAAGGCTGCCAGTAGCTCGGAGATGCTCGACGGAAGGAGCGGCAGAGAGCGCATCACCGCTTCTCCCAGGAAGATGTGGGTCCCTGGAGTCCACGCGTGCGCGACCGCCGGCGTCAGCATCAACGCGAGCAGAACGGCCAGTGCCAGATAACTGGCCGAGACCGCTCGCGGCGTGAAGCGCCGCATTGCGCCTGCCCTAGATGCCGATGCGCTTACGCTGCCGGCGAACGGCTTTCCTGAGATCAGTGAGCTCGTCCTTCACGACGCTGTTGATTGCGTCACGCGCGGTATCGACGTAGTCGCGCACCTGTTCCACAACATCGTCCACCGGGATGCGGTCGATCAGATCCCCGCCGCGCTCCACTGCCGTATCGAAGCCTCGCTTCGCCCGCGGTGCCGCCCAGCGTGCACCTTCGGCTGCCCGGTCGCCAGCCCATCGGGCTCCTTCCAATCCGCGACCGCCTGCCCACTTCGCTCCTTCCAATCCCGCCAGGCCGGCGAGCGCTGCTCCGCGTCCCGCGTACCGCACGAGGGGTCCGACCGGACGACGTCCCGACGGTCCTCGTCTCAGCAAGAGCGTGATTCCGGCGCCTACCGCCGCGCCAATGAGTGCCGCTGTGAGAAGGTCGTACTGCTGCTCACGTTCCTCGTCCACTTCCATTTCTGGGTCGGACGCGGGGGCGCGGCTTCTCCCAGTCGTCGGCTCCGGTTTCGTCGTAGTCCCCATCGAACAAATCCTCCTCGTCAAATGCCTGATTGATTCCCGTCTGCACTCCGCGAATGGTCGACGCAGTCGTCACGAACGCCGACTCCGCTTCTTCCTGCACTACATCAAGGAGCGCATTGAGCTGCTTCATGCGATCCTCTGCTCCCTCGAGTGCGTTCTGCAGTCGCTGGTTCACGGCGGCAACCGTCTGACTCACCTGCTGCACGTCGACGCGAATCGAAGTCGTGATGTAATCCACGTTGTCCGCGATTGCACTCGCGTGCCGCATGAGTGGATTGATGTCGCCGTAAATCTTGTCGAGCATCTCGCTGATCTTCTTGTAGCTCTTCCTGAAATTCCACGCCGCCGGAACGAGGGCGACAGTGAGGATGATCACGGTGATGGTCATCACGCCGCTGGCGACGCTCGTGATCTTTTCCCACAGGCCCGGCTCCGCTACAACCTGCTTGGTGTAGATCGTATCCGGAAGCGATCGAGCGACCTGCTGAAGCAGCTCGGCGCCGCTGATGATCCATCCTGACATGCGCGATCAAGTGTGCAAGGGAGAGGCCAGTTACGGACGTGCTTTGCCCAACGGTACAAAGAGTGCTCACTGCGATATATTTTCGCAACACGCTGTCCGCCACCGTCCGACTGGATTCAGGAGAAAAATGCCCGCAGTACAGTTCGTCGTTGAGGGAGGAAGACCTCTCAGCGGCTCGATTCGTCCTTCTGGAAACAAGAACGCGGCGCTGCCGATCGTCGCCGCTGCGCTCATCTCCGAGAAGCCAGTTCACCTGGAAAACGTCCCCCGCATTCGGGACATCGAGACGCTGGTCGAGCTGATTCGCTCGGTAGGCGCGTCAATGGAGTGGGTTGGACAGAACTCGCTCATCGTTCACGCCAAGGATCTCCGCCCCGCCGATCTCAACCCGACGCTCTGCGCCAAGATCCGCGCTTCCATTCTGCTGGCGGCGCCCCTCCTCGCCCGTTGCGGCCAGGTGACTCTTCCTCCGCCCGGTGGCGACGTCATCGGACGCAGACGGCTGGACACGCACTTCCTCGCGCTCGAGCAGCTGGGTGCGCATTTCACGCACGGCAAGATGATCGAGATGCGCGTCAACGGGTTCAAGGGAGCCGACGTGTTTCTCGACGAGCCGAGCGTGACTGCGACCGAGAACGCTCTGGTTGCCGCGTCCACTGCCACGGGGACTACCGTGTTGCGGAATGCGGCGAGCGAGCCCCACGTCCAGGACCTGGCGCATTTTCTTATCGCGCTGGGAGCGCAAATCGAAGGCGTCGGGACGAACACGATGACGATTCACGGCAGCCGCAGTCTGGGCAGCAAGACCGTGACGCATCGGATCGGCCCCGATCACATTGAGGTTGGCTCCTTCATCGGACTCGCCGCCGTCACGAAGTCCGAGCTGAGAATCGAGAACGCCGGCATCGAGCACCTGCGCTCGACCCGAATGGGATTCTCGCGACTCGGCATCGAGTGCGTGGAGGACGGGCCGGACCTGATCGTGCCCGCCAAACAGTCGCGCCAGATCCAGGCGGACATGGGCGGCCACGTTCCAAAACTGGAAGACCAACCCTGGCCGGCGTTCCCGGCCGACACGATGTCGATCGCGATCGTAACGGCGACACAGTGCGAAGGGCTCATACTCATGCACGAAAAGATGTTCGAGTCGCGCATGTTCTTCGTCGACAAGCTCTCGACCATGGGCGCCCGGATCGTTCTGTGTGATCCCCACCGCGCCCTCGTTCACGGCCCATCGCGTCTGCGCGGGGCTTTCCTCGAATCTCCCGACATCAGAGCCGGGATGGCGCTGCTTCTCGCCGCCCTCTGTGCCGAAGGAACGAGCTTCATCAACAACGTCGGGCAGATCGAGCGCGGCTACGAGCGGAT
>CATPBN010000156.1 GCA_955652635.1 uncultured Gemmatimonadaceae bacterium | reverse complement strand
GATCGGCGAGAAGGAGCAGCGCTGACGCTGCACTCGTATCTGTTGCGTACGCTGTCGTCATACGACGCAGCGTCGCACGGCCTTCCTCCGTGTTTCCGAGAGCCACCTGTGCGCGCGCAACCTGGTACTGCGCCGCGGCAGTGAGCTTCGGCGGAGCGCGAACCCTGTCAAACTGAGCTGCGGCGTCGGCAAAACGTCTCAGCCGGTAAAGCACGGATCCGTAGGAAAAACTGTCCGTGGCATCGCCCAACCCTGCAGGGAACGATTTCGCATATCCGGCGGCAGCGCGATCGGGAAGGCTTGCCTTGCTCGCCGCTCTCGCGATGGTGAGCTCCTCAGAGGGCGTAGTCGTCTTGAAGACCTTGTCGAAAAGGTCGATTGCCTCTCGTGTCTCAGCTGAATTGGTCGACGTCGAGATAAACGAGAGCAGATCGTTGTGGGCCGCAACCTTCGATGCTTCATCCGCAGGCGGAGAGACACGGAGACGGAGAGCATCGAGGCGCGCACCGAGGGCGTTGTATGCGCGAATCGCGCCTGCGAAATCGCGTGTGCGCTCGCGCGCAAGCGCATCGGTCCAGGCGATGCGGTCGCGTGATACTTCGGTACGAAGTCTGGCGTAATATCCCGCACGTGCGGCGCTGTCGGCGGTTACGCCCGCGGCCCGGAGGTAAAGCCAGTCCGAGATCTGCGGCAGCTTCCGAGCGGCGTCTTCGTACGTCGCCCGTGCCTGGTCGAGGCTGTCGGCGCGATCGAGCTCACGAGCGTGAAGCACAAGGGCTCGATCGTCCGGCGAGAGGATATGACGCGTCGTGTCCCCAGCGAGAACGCCGGCGGAATCCTTGCGAGTCGGTTGTTGGTTCTGGCAGGCGCTCGAGGAAACCATGAGCGCTATCAGCGGGAGCAGAAGTTGACCTATCGCCAACGTGTATGATCTCCATCCAATAGTTGATCCGCCTCTTTGGGTCCCCAGCTTCCGGCGGCGTAGGTCGGAAGCGGGGCGTCCGGATTCTGATCCCAGTACTGCAGCACCGGATCGATGATCTCCCACGCCATCTCGACTTCATCGCTGCGCGTGAACAGAGTCGGGTCGCCAATCATGCAATCCAGCAGCAGCGTCTCGTATGCTGGGTGCGCGTCGTTTCCGAAGGCTTCAGCGTAAGTGAAGTCCATGTCTACGGGAGTAATCTCCAGGCCCGGCGTCAGCTCGTGCATCGCGCCCGGCGTCTTGACTTGAAACCGCAGAGAGATTCCTTCATTCGGCTGCACGCGAAGAGTCAGCAGGCTGGGAGCCATTTCTTCGACGGCCTTCTGACCGAACAGGAGGAACGGCGGTGCCTTGAACTGGACTGCAATCTCGGAGACCCGACGCTCCATTCTCTTTCCCGAGCGTAGATAGAAAGGCACCCCGGTCCAGCGCCAGTTGTCAATGGAGATGCGCATTGCAGCGAAGGTCGGGGTTGTTGAGTTGGGCGCAACGTCGGGCTCGCTACGGTAGCCGGGAACGGATTTGCCGTCCACCGATCCGTCGACGTATTGGGCGCGCACGACAGCAGGCTCGCACGCCTGAATCAGCGGACGGACTGAGTGAAGCACTTTCACTTTCTCATCCCGTACGGCGTCTCCAGTGAAGGAGCTGGGCGGCTCCATCGCCGCCAGAGTAAGCAGCTGCAATAGGTGGTTCTGAAACATGTCGCGGAGAACGCCCGCTTCCTCGTAGTATTTGCCGCGCCCTTCGACTCCAACCGCTTCGGCCGCCGTGATCTGCACGTGGGCGATGTAATTCCGGTTCCAGAGTGGCTCGAAGATCGAATTCGCGAATCGGAATACCAGAATGTTCTGGACGCTTTCTTTGCCGAGATAGTGATCGATGCGGTAGATTTGGTGCTCTCCGAATTCGTCCAGCACCAGTCTCTTGAGCGCGCGCGCCGACAGCAGGTCGCGCCCAAATGGCTTCTCGATCACGATGCGAACCCACGGGCGTTCATCATACGAGTGAGTCCTCCAGGCGAGCCCGCTCGTGCACAGATGCGTGAGGGTCGTCTCGAAAACGCTTGGTGGAATCGCGAGGTAGAAGAGACGATTGCGGTCCGGCGACGCCGAGCGCGATTCGATGTCACGGAGTCGTTGCTCGATTGTCGCGTATGCCTCGTCCTTGCTGAAGTCCCCGTTGGCGTAGAACGTGCGCTCGCAGAGCCACTGCCATACCTCGTCCTTCACGCGATGAATTTCGTCGGACGTCTCCATCGCCTTGCGCATCAAGGCGCGGTATCCCTCGTCGGTGTTCGCATCACGCGCCACGCCGAGGAGTGCGAAGTTGTCGGGAAGGAGCTTCTGCTCGGCGAGATAGTAGATCGCCGGTATGAGCTTTCGCTTGGTCAAGTCCCCAGCGGCGCCAAAGATCACCATGGTACACGGGTCGGCTTTCTCGCGACTGCCGGATGGCCGGCGCGCTCGCACGAGCGGAACTGCCTGGGGAGTCTTCATGACTTTTTTACCGCGTGACCGCCGAATTCGTTTCGCAAAGCAGCGATCACTTTCGCCGAGAACGAGTCAGCCTGTCGCGAGCGGAGCCGCGTCAGCAATGAGAGAGTGATCACGGGCGCAGGCACATCAAGATCCATCGCCTCCTGGACGGTCCAGCGCCCTTCGCCGGAATCCTCGACGTATCCGCGAAGGTCGCTCAGCTGGGCATCCTTCTCGAACGCGAGCTCGGCGAGCTCGTTGAGCCACGAGCGCACGACGCTTCCGTGATTCCAGACTGCCGCGATCTTGTGCAGGTCGAGCTTGAAGTCACGCGATGCGTGAAGAATCTCATAGCCTTCCGCGTACGCCTGCAGCGCACCGTACTCGATACCGTTGTGAACCATCTTTACGTAGTGGCCAGAGCCGGGCGGTCCCATGTGCGCGTAGCCATCTGTCGGCGCCAGCGTTTTAAAGACGGGCTCGCAGAGGGTGAAAGCTTCCCGTGACGCCCCGATCATGAGGCAATATCCGTTCGCGAGTCCCCAGATCCCTCCACTCGTACCTGAGTCGACCAGGTGCATTCCCTTGCCTTGCAGCTCGGCGGCCCTTCGCATCGTGTCGTGGAAGTTGGAGTTGCCGCCATCGATGATCACGTCGCCTTTCGACATCCCGGGCAGGAGCGAGGCAATCGTGTCATCCACGGGTTTGCCCGCGGGGACCATGATCCAGACGATGCGCGGACTCTTCAGCTTCGTCGTGATCTCGGTTACGCTCGCCGCTGGGGTGGCGCCAAGCGAGACGTAACGTTGCACTGCCGCCGGAGTTCGGTCGAACACGACGACCTCATGGCCGCCCTTCATCAATCGTTCCGACATGTTGCCGCCCATTCGGCCGAGGCCGATCATCGCCAAGCGCATTGCCTATGCTCCGGGAAGTTCGAGATCGAGAAGGCGCTCCAGTTCGGAGCGCAGCTGTGCTGCGGATGTGAAATGAATGACGTTCATGCCCAGAGCTCTCGCGGGCGTGAGGTTCTGCTGCCGATCGTCGATAAACAGCGAGCTGGCCGGCTCTGCGTGCGCGATGCCGAGCGCGCGATGGTAGAATCGGCGGATCGGTTTCCGGACGCCGAGCCAGCATGACGAGAGAAATGCCTCGAAGATCTGAGAGATACCAAACGCCTCTATCCTGTAAATATTGAGCTCCTCCGACTCGTTGTTGAGAGTCATGAGGGTGTACCGGGAATCAGTCTGCAGCGCCCGCGCAATTCGAATCGTCGCTTCGTCGGGAATACTCTGCGCGCACATGAAGTCGATGATTTCCTTTCGCGAGAAGGGCCTTTCCGTGTAAAACACGGCGATGTCTAGATACTCATCGAGAGTGATTCTGCCCTCCTCCCATTCTCCGATGACTTCCTCGTGCCGCCACTGAAATTCATCCGGGTCAAGACCGAATCGCTCGATTGCGTGGTGTCTTTGCTCCTTGTCCCAGCCGTTGGAGCCTAGCACTCCGCCAATGTCGAAAAAGATGTGCCTGATGTCCGTCACGCGATCAGCACCGCCCGCGCTGGAGCGCCGTCACAGCCTTCGATCCGGAGGGGAAGGCAAATCAGCTCGTACTCGCCTGGCGTGGGAACGGAGAGATCGAGCCCCTCGAGAATCACCACAGATCGCCCGAGCAGAATGCGGTGGGTCTTGTGGTGCCCGGAGTGGAACTGCTCGATCGACAGGTAATCGACGCCGACAAGCTCGACGCCGTTATCCACGAGGTATTGTGCGCCATCCGGGGCGAGGTAGGTGTAGTCTGGTACAAATTCCTTTTGGGAAAGCAACGCAGAGTTTCGCGTGCGAAGCAGGACGCGCTTCTGTCCCTTGAGCTTGTGCTTGCGGAGATCCCCGGCGCTCACCGCTCGGACGTCGTCGGGAAAGCTGATGAGAAGCGCCGGTCCGATGAGTCGCTCGAGAGGAATCTTGTCGACGGTCTGTCCGTCGTCGAAGAAGTGGCGCGCCGCGTCTGCATGCGTGCCGGTGTGGGAGCCGAAGCGAATGGAAGACACGTTTGCTCCGGCGCCCTTGGCCACGGCCTGCTGGAGCATGATCTCGATCTCCGGATTCCCCGGATAGACGAGTCCGCCCGACCGGATCGGCACGGAGATGTCGTAGATGCGCTTCACGGCCTGGAGGAGAGCAACTGTCGTGCGCGGATCAGGATGGCAGACTCGTAGACTCGCTGGCGCTCAGGATGAAGCGCGGAATTGCCGCCTCGAACGACGTTCCGTCCTGCCGAAGAAGACCGTAATGACCTTCCATCCAGCCTTCCCCGGATTTGAGGATGCAGAAGCTCTGATACTCGTGCACTGCGCCGGGCATGATGGTCGGCTGCTCGCCAACCACTCCCTCTCCAATCACCTCGGTGTCCACGCCATCCCCAACGGAGTCGTGAATCAGCCATCGACGCGTGAGTAGCTGGGCCGCCATCGTTCCTACGTTCTCGATGCGAACGAAGTAGGCGAAGACATAGTGGCTCTGTGATGGCTCCGAGTGATCGCGCAGGTAAACTGGCCGCACGGTCACGCGAATTCTTTCGGTCTCTCGGTAGAAGAAGGTGCGCGCGGTCATCCGTGGAAGTTAGTCGGCAAGTCAGACCGGGCGCCACGTTTGAGGGGAATGAACAGAGGCGCCGGCTCAGCCGGCGCCTCGATGTAACTGCGCACACGCCAGTAACACTGGTCTTGCGAGCTACCAAATAACCGGCCGCACCGATTCCGGCCGCACCATCGGATCTCCGGGCTTACACCCGAAGGCAGCCGCGAACTGCGGCATGTTCGAGATCGGACCATTCGTCCTCCACTCCCCCGGGGAATGCGGATCCGTGTTTATGCGCAGGCGCACCGCCTCTGGAGTGGTGTTGGCTCTCCAGATCTGCGCATATGCCAGGAAAAAGCGCTGCTCGGGAGTGAACCCATCTATGTTCGCCGGCCGTCCCTTTTGGGCGAGAGCCTTCTCGAGCGCTGCGTAGGAAATCGAGAGTCCACCCAGATCGGCGAGGTTTTCGCCGAGTGTGAGCTTGCCGTTTACGTGAACGCTGTCGAGCACGGTATAGGAGTCGAACTGGGACGCGACGAGTCCTGTGCCGCGCTTGAACTTCTCCAGATCGGCCGCGCTCCACCAGTTTCTCAGATTCCCCTGAGCATCAAACTGGGATCCTTGGTCGTCGAAGCCATGCGTCATCTCGTGCCCGATCACCGCTCCCATCCCGCCGTAGTTCACGGCGTCGTCAGCGTTGGGATCGAAGAAGGGCGGCTGAAGAATGCCGGCCGGAAACACGATCTCATTCATCTGAGGGTTGTAATACGCGTTGACGGTAGGAGGCGTCATGCCCCACTCGGCGCGATCGACCGGCTGGCCGATTCTGGCCAGGCTCCGGCGACGCTCGTACTGCCGAACCGCCAGCACGTTCTTAAAGAAGGGACCGGGCTGGATGTCGAGGGTTGAATAATCACGCCATTTGTCCGGGTAGCCGATCTTGTTGGTGAACGCGGCAAGCTTGGTCTCCGCTTGCGTTTTTGTGGTGTCGCTCATCCACGCCAGAGTCTGGATCCGGTCGTGGAATACGGACTCGAGGTTGCGGACCATCTCCAGCGCGCGCTGCTTCGCCGCCGGCGTGAAGTACTTGGCGACGTATGCCTGTCCAAGCGCGTCCCTCAAGCCATTGTCGGTGGCGCGGGCGCAGCGCTTCTCGCGCGGCAACATCTCCTTCGCGCCACTCAGAGTGCTTCCGAAGCGGAAATCCTGGTTAACAAACGCCGAGCTCAGGCTGGTGGCAGCAGAATTGATGACCTTCCAGCGTAGGTACGCCTTCCAGTCGTCGAGCGACGCTGAAGCGAGTAAACTGTCCGCGACTTTCATGAAAACCGGATTCTGAACGTCGATCGTGGAGATGTCGCTCCGCCCTTCGCCAGAAAAGAAGCTGGGCCAGTTGAAGCCCGGCGCGAGCTGCGCCAGCTCGGCGGATGACATTTTGTGGTAGTTGGCGTTGGGGTCGCGCAGCTGCACGCGCGTTTTGGCTGGCTTCGCGAGCGCTGGCTCCACCCCGACAACTCGCTGGGCGTCGGCCACTGCCTGCGTGGGATTCTCTCCAGCCAGCTGGAACATCTTCGCGACGTGGCCCTGATAGTTGGCGCGGATGTCGGCGTATCGCTTGTCCGGATTCAAATAGTAGTCGCGATCAGGCAACGAGAGTCCGCCCTGATTGATGCCGGCGATGACGGCCGTGCTGTTTTTTGCATCCTGCGACGCGCCAAAGCCGAAGAGAGCCGGGATCACCATCGAGTGGAGTCTGGCGATCTCGGCTTCGACTTGAGTTCGATTGCCGATCGCGACGATTTGCGACAACTCGGAAGCGATGGGCTGCGCCCCGGCACTCTCTGCGGCCGCCGAGTCCATGCACGAGGAGTAGTACACCGAGAGCTTGCGCAGGTCTGCGTTCGCCTGGGCGTTGCCGCTCGCCGCCGCGCTCCGCAGGATTGTCAGCAGATTGTTCTGATTGTTCTCGGACAGTTCGTCGAAGCTGCCCCACCGCGGGAATGCCGCGGGGACGGGATGGGTCTTGATCCAGCCACCGTTCGCGAACTGGTAGAAATCCGTGCACGCCGAGACTGATCGGTCGAGATTGACCGGATCGAGAGGTTTGCTCTGGATGGGGACGGCTGAGGTTTGTGCCGCAGCCGAAGTAGTAAGCGCAAAGGTGAAGGCCAACGCGCGATTGACGACACGCATGCAGATGCTCCGAATTGAGTTCAGGGCTGGAATAAAATCGTTGCGCACACGAAGTCCAGGCCTAGAGACCCGCCGATCGGTGCTTTGCCGGTCGGGCCCTGTGCCGACGCTTTTTTTTCGCCGCCTTCATTATGGAT
Source organism: uncultured Gemmatimonadaceae bacterium (assembly GCA_955652635.1). GTDB lineage: Bacteria > Gemmatimonadota > Gemmatimonadetes > Gemmatimonadales > Gemmatimonadaceae > UBA4720. The sequence goes on along the minus strand of CATPBN010000156.1, from coordinate 1,317 downwards.
CCCCGGCAATTCTCCGCGCCGCACCTGCACAGATAGAACTTCTCCAGCTCTGCGTCGTTTTTGCCCGTCCGTTCGTACTGGTAGTCGTAGGCGAGCTCTACGCCGGGCTCGATTCCGCGCAGCGAGTGGATGTAGATCTTTCTCCCCGTGATCACTGCCTCGCAGTTCGGATCGCACGAGTGATTGATGAAACTCGCGTCCCCGCCACCCCTGTTTGCGGCTCCGTCAATCACCGTGTTCTTGTCGAGAGTGAACAAGAAGGTGTGGTGGCGCTTCATCCGCGTGTCGTCGTAACGGCGGTCGGCTTCGTCGTTGTCGATGCGCTCGCCTGTGTACTCGAGAATCCTGGTTCCTTTCCGGATGTAGCGAAGGGCGAAGACGCCGCGACCGTGGATGCGCGAGGTGCGCAGGACATACAGGGGCTCACGCCCATTCTTTGAAACAGACATCGATTGTCGTTGAGTGTTATCGTGCCGTAGATGCGACTATGAGGCCAGAGCACTCGCCGAGGCCGATTCGAGCGGCTCCGTCGCGCTGGAGAAACGCTCGCATGATGATCTCGTCGCCGTCGTGCAGGAATTTTCGCTCCTCCTCGGTCGGAAGAACGATCGCTTCCGCGCCGCGCCGAGTGAGCTCCAGCAGGCATCCCTGCGAGCCCGCCTCTGGTCCGGATACAGTGCCGCTCGCGAAGAGGTCCCCTGGCCGCATGTTGCAGCCGTTGCTCGTGTGGTGGGTGAGCATTTGCGCCGGTGTCCAGTACATGTCGGCGAGCGACGCCGCGCTCAATCGCGACGGTCGCAGGTGGCCTTCGCGCATCAGCATCGACCGGATGTAGACCTCGATCGTGAGATCTATTCCACCTTCATTCTTGTCCGTTTCAGAGGATAGGTATGGAAGCGGTTGGGGATCACTCGGCGGACGGAAGAATGCGGGCACGCGATATGGCTCGAGTGCTTCCCACGTCACGACCCAGGGCGAGATGCTGGTGGCGAAGTTCTTTGAGAGGAAGGGACCGAGCGGCTGATATTCCCACGATTGGATGTCCCGCGCCGACCAATCGTTGACGATACAGATTCCGAAGATGTGGTCCTCGGCCTCATCAATGGAGACCGGCTGACCCAGAACGTTGCCCTTCCCTACGAAGAACCCCATTTCGGCTTCGTAGTCCAGCATCTCCGAAGGCCCGAAGATGGGCGTCTTAGCGGCGCCGTGAAGCGTCTGGCCACTGGGACGACGCACTTCGGTGCCACCGAGAACGATCGACGAGGCGCGTCCGTGATATCCAATGGGGACGTACTTGTAGTTGGGCAACAGAGG
>CATPBN010000155.1 GCA_955652635.1 uncultured Gemmatimonadaceae bacterium | reverse complement strand
GCCTGAAGGTCGGGGGACATCGAAGCTACCGAAGCCTGAGCCTGAGCTGCTCTGGGCGAGACGAATAAAATTGCGAGAACGAGTAGCAGACAGGGCAAATACCTGTTCGGCGAGCGAGATCTCACATTTTCTCCGGAAGTTTTAGGTGAGCTAGAATGCCGACCGCTCGTGGCTGGCGCAAGGCAAGGGCGAATCGTACGTTGGCCGGCGTTAGCAACTAAAGGAGATGCTCCTCATGAGCCTGCGCTCCAGGATTTGGCTCGCGGCGGGCGCTCTCTTCTTCTTCATCAACTTCGTCGGTGCGATCCTCGCCGCCATGCAGGGAGAACGGCGCCACGCCGGCGTACATGCCGTGCTGCTGGTCGTCGGCGTGTCCATCGCGCGCCGCGTCTGGCGCAGAAAGGAGTCGGCGATTATTGCCCAATCCCGCGAGCTCACCGACGGTCTATCACAACTCGAGCGGTCCGTCGCCGCCGTCGCTATCGATGTCGAGAGGATCGGAGAGGGGCAGCGAGTCATTACGCGTCTCTTCACCGAGAATGACGCCTCGGAGCCAACGGACCTGGAGACAAGAGGGATGTCGCCGCAATAGTCTCACTTTGCCGCAGCGCGAGGGTTCCTATCGTTGTGAAGACTTCACGGTCCGAAGCACGATCACTTGGTCCGGTTCTGCCGCGCCGACGCTCGGCAAGGTCAGCCTGAGACCGACCGACGTCTGCTCGAAGTCCACCGCAGTCCCGCCGTCGAGCATGGTCGCTGTGGTGACGCGCGCGCCGACGAGCGGTATCGCAAGGAGGCGATCGCGCCAATCAAGCAGGTGCACGAACACGGTATCCCCGCGCTGGGTGGTGACACCCCACGAGCGTGGCGATATGGGGCCCCCGTGCGTGTTGTAGATCGAGGAGCCGTAGGTCTGCAACCACTTTCCCACTTCGCGCAGGCGCTGCGCAGCTTCGGGCTGAATAGTGCCGTCCGGGCGAGGACCGATGTTGAGCAGCAGGTTCGCGTTGCTCCCCGCGGCTCGCACCAGGTAACCGACGAGCTCGCGCGTCGTTTTCCAGCCGCTGTCGGTGATGTTGAAGCCCCACGAATTGTTCATCGTGAGCGATGTCTCGAGCGGCAAGCTACCGATCGTATTGGTGTTGAAGCCTGCCGTGTTCGCGCCCGGTAGATCCTGCTCGAAGGTCTGAACGTCCTCACCGGGGAGTGGTGGGCGGTGATGGTTGGGAACGATGAGCGCCGCGGGCTGTAGTCGATGAATCAAGCCGTATGTGTCGGCGAGGTGCCAATCGGCGTCGGGCTTGTCCCACATGCCGTCGAACCAGATGCCGCCGATCGGCCCGTAGCGGGTCAACAACTCGGTGAGCTGCTGATTCATGAAGGCGATGTAGTGCGTCCAGTCGCCGCCGTCCGGCCGGCCCGACGCCTTGCCGGTTCCACCACGCGGAAAGTAGTCGGGATGGTGCCAGTCGAGCTGCGAGTAGTAGAAGAATAGTTTGATGCCCTGCCGCTGACATTCGTCAGCCAGCTCCTTGAGAGGATCGCGCTTGAAGGGGGTCGCGTCGACGATGTTGTAGGTCGTCGCCTTGGTCGCAAACATCGAGAAGCCGTCGTGGTGCCGCGAAGTGATGGTGATGTATCGTGCTCCGGCCGCCTTGGCGAGCGACACCCATTCGTGGGCGTCGAACTTTACAGGATTGAACTCCGAGGCGAGCCACTCATAGGTCGCTGCCGGAATCCTTCTGTTCTGCATGACCCATTCACCGTCGCCGAGCTGGGAATAAACGCCCCAGTGGATGAACATGCCGAACCCGGCTTGCCGGAACCATTCGCGAGCGGCAAGGCGTTCGGCGGGCACGGTCGGTGCCTGCGCGCTTGCGGTCCGGAATGGCGAGAGGAGTAAGAGCTCCAGTGAAACGAGGAAGACCACGCTCGACGATCTACTCGCACACCCGGAGAATGCTTTCATGATGGTAGCTTGGCGGTTCGTTCCATGAGATCGACTCGACTGTTATGGATGTCTCTCTAATCACTCCCAGCGGAAGACTCTTGTCGAGAGGGTGGTGTACGCAGCGAAAAGGACGAGCAATGCCGCGACGTTCAGCCAGTGCGCGCCCCAGCCAGATCCGTCCCACACGCCGTTGAGGAGCGCCACGGCGTGTGTGGTCGGCAGCAAGTACGCGATCGCCTCGAGCGCGCGCGGGAACCGGTCCACGGGATAGAACAATCCCGACAAAGCGAGTATCGGGTAGAGCACTGCCGCGCTGATCGGTTGCGCGAATCTCGCCGTCGGCACAAGGCTGGCGATTACGAACCCGAGCGAGAGGATGCTGAACGTGCTGAGGAGTACAGCCGCGGTAAAACTGAACAGGTTCACGTGCATCACGCCCGGAAAAAGCCGTCGGCCCGCGAGCATGAGCAAGCCGAGGCTGATCACCGTGAAGACGAGCTTCACGGCGACCTGCGCCCCCATGATCGTCACTGGAGAAAGCGGTGTGGCGCGGAGGCGTTTCAGGATGCCCCCTTCCCTGTAGATCGAGATGATCGCCACGAGGGACTGCACCGCGCTGATCGCGATCAGCACCGCCGCAAGGATGGCCGCGTTGAATGGAATGTCGACTTTGGGCGCGGCGACGGGTTTGCCGATGCCGAACACGCGCCCCAGGAAGATGAACACGACCAGCGGCATCAAGAGCGTCCCAACGAACCCCATTGGTTCGCGTGTAAAGACTTTGGTCTCGACCCAGGTGAGCTTCCAGAATCCACTCAGAAACCGAAGCTGCATTAGTCCCTTATCCCGTGGCCGGTGAGCTTGAGAAACACGTCCTCGAGCGTCGGGATCTCGGTGCGGAAGCCGCGCACGCGAATGCTCTCACGCGCTACGATGTTGATTACATTCGTCACGAAGTCGTCGCCTGCTCCGCGGATCGTGTACGTGGGCGCCGTCCCATCCGCGCGCTCGACGGTACCCACAGCTTGCATGCGCTCGACGACGTTGGCGTCATCGCTCGTGAACACCACCGTCCGTTCGGGGCAGTGCTTTTGTACGAGCTCGTCGGGCGTACCCAGCTCGATAATGCGTCCGTGCTCGATGATGGCCACGCGGTCGCAGAGTCGTTCGGCCTCTTCCATCAGGTGTGTCGTGAGGAACACCGTCGTACCCCGATCTCTGATGCCGTTCACTAGAGTCCAGATCGCGCGCCGCGCTTGCGGGTCGAGCCCGGTTGTGAGCTCATCGAGGAACACGACCTCGGGTTCGTGAATGAGCGCCAGCGCGATGAAGAGTCGCTGCTTCTGGCCGCCCGAGAGCGTCATGAACCATGCGTTGCGCTTGGCTTCGAGCCCAAGCCGGGCGAGGAGCGCGTCAGCGTCTACGACGCGCGGGTAAAGCGACCGCCAGAGGTCGACAGCCTCCCAGACCTTGATCCGCTTCTGGAGCTGCGCCTCCTGGTGCTGCACACCGATCCGCTGCCGGAGCGCGTTGGCATCGCGCCGGGGATCGAGGCCGAGCACCGAGATCGTTCCCTTCTCGGGAACGCGGTCGCCCTCCATGCACTCCATCGTGGTCGTCTTACCGGCGCCATTCGGACCTATCAGTCCGAAGATCTCGCCCTCGAACACTTCGAGCGAGACGTCGTCCACGGCGACGGTGCGGCCGTAGCGTTTGCCCAAGTTGGAGACGGCGATGACCGGGATCACGACTGTGCCGCGACGAATTGCTTGTAGTCACGTTGGACCGTGGTGGCATACGATTGGCCGTAATCGATCAGCCGTCGCCTCCAGCCGCTCGCGCCAGCGAACGCGATGAGATCGTCAGCGGTTGCGGACCCTTGACGTCCGCTGCTTCTCAGTTGCGCCCATGCGGTGACGCGGCCCATCGCCTTCGCTGCAGAGCGAAGATGATGCGGATTGTCTCCAGCGTCCTTGAGGCTAAGACGATCGGTGGTAGGCTGAAGCTCTCGCAGCACGTAGCCGCCACGCCCGATCTTGATCGCGTCGAGCATTGCGGGCGCGATAGCCTGCATGCGTCGCTGAATTGAGACGACTCGATCGGGCTCGCTCTTCCAGGCGGGCTGCCGCACTCTCTCAAATCTGGCGAGACACGAAGGCAGCTCCTGCTTGACGTCGAGGATAGCGTTCCCGTCGGGACCGCCATCGCCTCGCACCAACACGACATAGCGGTCGACGCCGAGACTTCCCACCCCTGCCACACGGCGGGCGACATCCAGGATCTCGAAAAACCTGGGATCCGGCTGCGATCTCGCAAATCTGTCGAGCCGGCGCGTGACCTCCCTTCGCTGATCATCGGTCACCGGCAGCGCATGCGTGCCATCGAGCCGAATGCGGCGCCTGCCGCTCATCCGGATCGTGCGCGAGTTGGTAAGCATCGCTCTCTTGCGGCTGCCAACCCGCCGAAGAAGCGCCCGCACCATCCCGCTCGCCGTCGCGCGCTCGATCCAGCGCGCCTTGCCGTCGGCGAGCGCCGTACCGTATGCGTCCAGAAACACGTTCGTGACCTCGTTGGCCTCGGCGCGGGCCAGATTGAGGGACGGAGCAGCGACATAGACGCTGGTCACGAAACGAGACACTTCCCACATCGCCGGAGCAAGAGCAGCTTCGTCGAAGTCGTTCAGGTCAAAGTACGAGAGACCGTTGTTGCCCTGAAAGCAGCCGAAGTTTTCCAGGTGAAGATCTCCGCATGCCCAAACCAGCGGACTGCCTGGGAGAGCGCGCTTTCGCGCGGCAAGGTCCTCCCAGAACAGGTGCGCCGTGCCCCGAAAAAAGGAGAACGGCGACCTGCACATCGCTTGATACTTGAGGGCGAGCCGCTCCGGCTCGCGCCCCGCGTTGAAGCGCTCTATCCTGGCTGATATATCGCTAGGGGAAAGCCCCGCTTTATCAGTGACTGATGGCAAAGAACCATGTGCCGATCATCGGACCCCGTGGAGGCCGGCCGCCCGGCGCCGGGGCCGGCGTTCCCGGTGCGGGCGCAGGAGCCGGTCCGTACTCGGGTTGAAAGAGATATGTCATGTGCCTCACCGGATCGACGTCGATCGTCTTCGCGCCACGCATCGTCGGCACCGTGGCTACCACAGTGCACTTGTCAGGTGAATCCTCGTGGACGACAGTGACATTG
>CATPBN010000154.1 GCA_955652635.1 uncultured Gemmatimonadaceae bacterium | reverse complement strand
GGCTACGCCCGCCCGAGAGTGCGCATAATGGACGCGTCGAACATCACGCCCGCTCAGCTCGAGCGGCGCCGGCTCTGGCTCGCCGCGGCGCCGAACTAGTCGCGACGGGGGTGTCGCCTCAGCCGCAATAGCCGATAAATTTCTGAGCGAAAGCCGCGTGGCGGTTGTACATTCGCGAGTGAGGGCAATCCCTTAGTCGGCTGCTCGCCGGCCCAATCGCCCGGTATACGACACCCTGAATTCCGAGATAATGTCATGACGATCACTGCGACCGACAATCTCGCAATCGCGCGCCGGTACCTCGAAGCCATTGAGAACGGCGCGGAAGGAAGCGCTCTCGCGGAGTTCTTCACCAAGGACGTCGTCCAGGAAGAATTCCCCAATCGACTCCAGCCAATCGGAGTCCATCGCGAGCTGAACGGAATTCTGGCCGACGCCAAGAAGGGAAAAAAGACACTGCGGGCCCAGAAGTTCGACGTCCTCAACTCGATCGTCGACGGCGATAACGTGGCGCTGGAAATTCACTGGAGCGGTTATCTCGCCGTGCCCGTCGACACTCTCCCCGCTGATTCGGAAATGCGCGCGCACCTGTCGCTATGGCTGGAGTTCCGGGACGGCAAGATCGCGCGACAGCACAACTATGATTGCTTTGATCCCTGGTGGGTCTAGCGATCGTATAGCTCGGTCCCGGAAAACAGAAACGCCGCAAACTCTAAGAGTCTGCGGCGAATTTATTTGGCGGTCTCCCGCCCAATCGTGCCACGCGCGCCGTCATTGGAACTCTACGTCCTACCGAGCGGCGGCGGGCAGCTAATCAATTTTCTAAAACTTGCGAAATACGAGTGGAGCTGAGGGGGATCGAACCCCTGACCTCTGCAGTGCGATTGCAGCGCTCTCCCAGCTGAGCTACAGCCCCGCGATTTACGCGACGGACTGTCCTCCAACCAAGGTCGGGCTGACCCGTCGCACCGGATCAAAGCAAAAGCCCCGCGGAACAACGCGGGGCCGCTCTTACCTTAAGGTAGCGGATCCGCGCCTGAAGTCAAGACCCAAACGAAGTCTCAGGCCTGTAACTCTATGCCCAATCACAGGATACATGGTGGGCATACGGAAAGAAGACTCCTGAGCGCGTAAATGGTAACGGGCAACTGAGACTGAAAACTACCTGCTGCCAGCGGATGGCCGAAAAACGCTTCCCGTTGCCCGATTAGCGGGGTCTGGACAATTCGCCGTGAGGTTACGGAGAGGCAGCGAACGCAGTTCACGTCACACCACCGAGATCTGTCCCATGGTGGCAGCGGGTAGCTGCCAGCGTAGTTAGCGATCAGCGGGCGGCAGGTAGTTTTCAGTTGTAGCCGGAGTCGCCCCGAGATGGTCTCTCCCCCGGGCGCCGATATATTCCCCCCGTCATGTCGCTCTCCCTTCGCTTCCTCGGAACCTCCGCGTCACGACCAACGGTCGAGCGCAACGTCTCGTCCCTCGCGGTGATCCGCGAAGGCGAGACGCTGATGTTCGATTGCGGCGAAGGCACCCAGCGGCAGATGATGCGCTACGGAATCACCTTCGCGCTTTCCGACATTTTCTTCACGCACATGCATGCCGACCATATGCTCGGCCTCACCGGGCTGCTGCGTACCCTCGCCCTCCAGGGTCGGACCGAGCCGATGAATGTCTACGGACCCGTAGGCTGCGAGAAGCTCCTGTGGCGCGCCATCACCCTGGGCAGCGAGAAGCAGCATTTCGAGATCAAGATTATCGAGATCACGCCGGATGCGCCGCTCAAGAGAAACGGATATTCGGTGATTCCGTTTCTGGTCGAGCACGGCGACAGAAGCGCGATCGGGTACCACATCGCCGAGGAGACGAGATTGGGGAGATTCAATCCTGACAAGGCGCGCGAGAAGGGGATTCCCGAAGGACCGCTGTGGGGAAAGATCCACAAGGGCGAGGCGGTGTCGTTACCTGATGGAAGAACGATCCAGCCGTCAGAGCTCGTCGGCCCGACACGGCCGGGACGGCGTGTGGTTCTCACCGGCGATTCGCGGCCGTCGGAAGGAACGATTGCCGCCGCGACTGGCGCGGACGTTCTCGTCCACGAGGCAACGTTCGCCGTGGAGGAAGCGCCGCGGGCCATCGAGACCGGACACTCAACTGCGCGCGAAGCCGCCGAGGTGGCGGCCAAGGCCGGCGTGAAGAAGCTCGTGCTGACTCACGTCTCCGCCCGGTACTCGCGCGACACCTCCGAGCTCGAGCGGGAGGCCCGCGCGGTTTTCCCAGCCACGGTCATCGCGCGAGACGGCATGGAGATCGATATCCCCTTAGAGCCGAGCGCGCAGCCTTAACGCTGGCACAGTTCTCGGTTTGTCGCGCCTTACCTCAAGAGCGAATCGAGATCTCCGGCGCGGTCGCGCGAACTAATGCTGCTGTGATCCGTCACGGGTAGTCGGACCGGCCCACGAATTCCAGAAGCACTTGACCAGCGGCCCAACAATCGCGCAGAGTAGAAGCATGGAAAAGATCTTCACGGTCGAAGAAGCGAATCGCACTCTGCCTCTGGTGAGCAGGATCGTTGAAGATCTCGTGCGCGAACATAAAATCTGGGAAGACAAAGTCCGCGAGTTCGAGTTGGCGACCGTCGGCTCGAGCCCCGAGCATCCCGACGCCATCGCGGAGCTGCTTCAGGCGGAAACGCAGCGCCTCGCCATCGACATCGAAGGTTATATTGCCGAGCTCAACGACCTGGGCGTCATCTGCAAGGGAATGGGAACCGGGCTCGTTGATTTTCGCGGACAGATCGACGGACGCGACGTCTTCTACTGCTGGAAACTGGGCGAGCCCAGCGTTCTATATTGGCACGAGGTCGATGCTGGATTCGTCGGCCGGCAGCGCCTGCATCCGCTGGCGCTGACACCTCGCTAAGGAAGACATGGCAAGAAAGATGAGGCCGTTCCGCGCACCCGACGGCACGAACTGGGGCGTCGAGGTGCAGGTTCCCGGAGCGAGCAACGCGATGATCGTCTTTCACCATCCGGGTGGTAAGACCGCAAGCCTCGACCGCTACGCCTGGGACATCTGGACCGGGCCGGAATCGCGCAGCGTCACCTCGCGCGTCGCGCCGGAAAAAGTCATGCAGTCGCTCACCGACGAGAAGCTGCGTCTGCTATTCCGCCGTTCGATGCCAATCTCGAATCCGCGACCGCTGATCGATCGCGCCTCGTAGATCGCGACGCAAGACGCAGATCGGTGTACCGCGAACTCGCCAAGAACTTTCACTCCGCTACAGCT
>CATPBN010000153.1 GCA_955652635.1 uncultured Gemmatimonadaceae bacterium | reverse complement strand
CGATATGCCTCAGGGGCTCGATTTCCTTCTCGGTTGGCACGTCGAGGTCGACCGGGCCGGCCGGTTGGGTGGGGTTTTTTGCTTCTTTTCACGTTTCGGCTTCCGCAAACCGGACTGGCGGGCGGAATCCGCTGCCTTTACCTGGCGCTCCAGAGCTGACCGGGCTTGTCGGTCGACCGGTGAGCGGCTGTGAAGCGTCCGATACGCCCGTGTCGACGCGCCAAGAACCAGAACGGTAGAAAAGAAGAGTAGCGCTTTGCGCTCAGCGGGAGTCGGCATATTCCGACCCTAGCGCTGACGCAGGATTCTACGTCATCGAAGGGGCGCGGCTCGCGGCGTACTCTTCCATCGAGGTTGTCAGTAGCAACGTGCTAAGGACTAGCACTCCCGCGATCACGAAGGGGAACCCAAGGCCGAGGTGATCCATGGCGACACCAGCGGCGAGTGGAAACAACACCCGGGATACTCCTCCAAAGGTGTGCTGCACACCCATGTAAAGCCCCCGATTCCTGGTCGGGACGACCCGGGAGAGCATCGCAGTCACGCAGGGGAAGACGAAAGCGGTTCCCAGTGGCATCAGGGTGAGCGCAACTAGCAGGGTGAAGTAGGAGTGAACCGCGGCGATGAGCGCGAGTCCGGCCGCCAGTAGAACGAGCCCAAGCCGGGTCAACCGAGGTTCACCAAGCCATTCGATCATCCGGCCCAGGAGGCCGGCTCTCACAAATACACCCATCCCACCCAAGTACATGACAAAGAAGCCCACGTTCGCCTCTGTGATTGGCAACCGATGGGCGAGGATCAGCGGCAGAGTAGGCGCAGTCCCGTAAAAAGCTCCGATAGCAATCGCGTAAATCCAGATCAGTCGCTGCGCCGGCTCTTTCGGTCGGGAAATCACGCTCCAGACTGCCCCGCTGCCCGTCTCCGCAAGGATTCCGTGCTCACCGGTGCTGAGCGATTCTTCGCGTGACTCGCGCAAGTAGACGCCCGCGAAAATGCTGACCAGGACGCAGAAGATCGCCGACGCGATCCCGGGGGCGTGGCGTCCCCAATGGATCAGGGCTGATCCAATCGCCGGTCCGACCACGGCACCGAAGCTGGTCGCAGCGGAAAGCCAGCCGAGACTCTTTGCCCGGTCCCTGGGATCACTTGCGTCGGCGACATATGCCTGGACGACTCCGATAGTTCCTCCTCCCAATCCCTGCACAACTCGCGAGAGGAGGAGGAGCCATAGTGTGCTTGCGTAAGCGAAGATCACGTACGCAACGGCTGAGACGAGCAGGCCGACCAAGAGCGCAGGTCGCCGTCCGTAACGGTCGGAAAACCGGCCCCAGAGCGGCGCGCTGGCGAGCTGGGCGATGGAGAACGCCGCGATCAGACCTCCGACGACCGTCGCGGATGCGCCGAGCTTTGTTGCGTAGAACGGAAGCAGAGGGATGATCATCGCCAGTCCGAGCATGTCCACGAACGCCGTGATCATGAGGACCGTGAGTTTCCCTTTCATGCTCTATTGCCGCGTGACCAGAGCCGTGGCAACGTCTCCAACGGTGGCGAGGGACTTCGCTGAGATTTTGTCCATCGTGTCGTAGGGCGTGTGGTGCGGGGGATAGGTGAGATCTATGACGTCGATCACCCGAAGCCCCGCGTGCAGCAACGGAACATGATCGTCGATGACCTCTCCCCCGCTCTCCTGAACAAAGACGTTGGAGTAGCCGAGGTCGGCGGCTGTCTGCCACACCCTCGAGACCACTTCCGGAGCCTGCTGAAAGGAGATCATCTCGTAGGGAATGCGCAGGTCTTTGTCGCCGATCATATCCCAGAGAACACCGTATAGCGGCTTGTAGTCCGGCGATGGGAGGTGCGCCGCGAAATATTTGGCGCCAATCAAGACATCGACCTCGGGTGGGCCAAATTGTCCGTAATCCTCACCGTCGGTGAAAAGCAGATCCACACCAACCGTCGGCTTCTTCTTCTTCAGAACGTCACCCAAGGCAACGAACATCCCGACGCCGGAGGCACCGTCGTTGGCGCCGGGGACGGGCATTTTTCTCTCTGCTTCTGTGGCAGCGGACTCGGAGATGGGCCGCGAATCCCAATGGGTGAGATAGAGAACCCGTTCCTTCAGGTCGGGACGAAATCGTGCGAGAATGTTGCGCAGCGGAAGTGGTTTGCCATCTGCCGTAGTGTAAGTGAAGCTCTGAACGATCACTGTGTCCGCCCGGGCCGTCATCTGGTTGATTATCCAGTCGCCGGCTTTTTTTGCCGCGGGCGTGCCCGGAACGCGTGGACCGAAGTCAACCTGCGCCTTCGCGTAGTTGTACGCTGCTGTCCCACTGAAGCCGGTTGAAGTCGCCGCGCTGCTCGCCTCTCGCTGGGCGGCGCTGCCCTTTTGTGAATCGCCCCCGCACGCGATGGCGAGAGCTGCAACCGACAGAACCAGCATGAATCTCACTTGAACTCCCCGGCGTAGAACTGAAGGTGCATCACGGCGCTCAGCACGGTCTGCGTGAACTGACGGTTAAGGTTACGGTCGAAGCTCTGGACGCGCGAGACCACGAAGCTTGACGACAGATTTTCGGCTACATCGGTGTCGGCGCTCATGCTGAACGCCCGGCGTCCATTGTCGGTGAGGCGGCTCTCACCGCTGAGCGCGAGCGGGTTGACCACGAAGTTCTGACCCTGGCTCTTCTGGTAGCTCACCCGCGTGCGTAGATCGCTGCGCGGGCTCCAGTCGGCAGGCAATTTCCAAGGCTTCGCCACGTCTATGCTGAAATCCGAGTTGTCTCCGTTGCTGCTCAGTCCCGGCTTGTCATCCAGCCGCTTGGAGAGCGAAAACCCGACGGTGCTCGACAGAGGGCGCTCGCCGGCGAAGACGATCGACCCGCTCATCGGATAGCTTCGGATGCGAAGGCTTCCGCGATCATCCGTGATTTCTCCGAACAGTGGCTGCGTTCCGTTGACCTGTCTGGTCTCGAGCACCCGGGCATTGGCGCCGACAGTTGAAATGATCGCGCTGAGCGCCACAGGTCTGCCCGTCCAACGGAAAGAGACATCGGGGAAAACGATCTGGGTGCCGTCGACGACCTCCTGGGCCGACTGGAATCTCCGCGTCCAGTTGCGAGTGTTGATACGCTGATATCGGCTGGCGATGCTCGCACCCAAGGGCAGGTTCAGGGATTGATTGACGGAGAGCTGAGTGACAAGGCCTACGCTCGTGGCAAGCTCGCCACCGAGCTCACGGAACGAGTTGATACCCCCGACGGCGAACTGGTATCCGAGCGTCGCCGGAACGGCACTTCCATCGTACACCGAAAGCATGCTTCGGTTGAAGTTGATGTCGATGGGCTGCAGGCCGCCGAGAAATCCGTGGAGGAAGCTGCTGCTGTCGGTGTAGAGCTTGATCGCGCGTTGAAGGTCGAGCGTGAGACCCGCGGTGGTCGTCTGCGAGTTTCCGAGTCGGCGCGGTATGCGGAGGTTTCCGGTACTGTCGCCCTCGCGCGCGAAGCTCAGGGTATTTGGGTCGCGCAACATGTTGTACGATGTGCCGAAATCCAGTCTCGGCCTGAACCAAGACGTAATCGGCGGCGAGATGTTGATGCCCGCTTGCATCGCCCGTTCGCGCTCGAGGCCGGTATCGTACCCTGCCAGTCGATCGCGGTCGCTGGTCGCTATTACTCCGAGCGGAGTGTCGGTCCCGTACCCTCGTAGGTCGCGAACCGAGGTGAGATCCCACCTGACGGATGCAGCCTTGAACGGGTGGAAGACCAGACTGGTTCCATTGCGCCACGTGCGGTTCCGCCCCTTGACGGGGCGCGCCGTGTCGTCAAGCGCGATCGCTGGTTTGAGAAACGAAACGCGGTCGTCGTTGCCGTTGTTGTAGACGCTCGTTAGATGGAGCTCCGTCGGAGACCAGCGCGACATGTCCGGCAGGAGAGCGCGCGACAGGTTGAAATCGAGACCGATGGCGAAGTTCTTTGCCTTGCCGTCTTCGTACTCGCTACGCGACGCGCCAGTCGTGTACGACGAATTCAGCGCGAGGTTGTTGAGGATCGGCGACCACGCAGATCCGGTCGATGGCCTCGTACGCCGAAGCCCGAAGGTGATGGATGTTGCGGCAGATCGCGGCGTGCGGAGACCCTGGACGGCGTCGGCCAGGATGTCGGACTGCGAGACGTAGTAAGGCTGCTCGGACGCCGACGTGTAGTTGACGGTGAACGGGATCGAGAGGCCGAGCGAAGCCGGTAGCAGTTTCTCCAGGTGAAACGCCGAGCTCACGTTCCAACTGTTGTCCGTGAGGAACGTCGGCTGTTCGGCGAGCTGTCGGAAATTGGGATCACGCCTGCTGGCGTTGATCCTGACATCAGCAAAATCGCTTGCGATTACGGTGAGACCCACCTGGCCGGCGAATCCAACCTGGTTGACGGCACCGGCAAGCCTGATGTCGTCGACCCACATCTCCAGCGTGTCAGCTGGTACGATCGGATTTGCTCCGGGAGATGTCGGAAGGCGGAGGATCCCGACCGCCAGCTCCTGGACCGCGGCGAGGTTGGGCGGACTCACGCCAGGGTCGAGAGTGTACACGATGTAGCCACTGTCGCAGGCTGCGTAGCGGGAGGTTGGCGTCGCGCCCGCCGGTAGCGGAGTGTTCGCTATCAGCGTTGAATCGAGTCCAGTGCAGGTGTTCCGCTGCTTGCCCTGGAGGTAGGAGTTCTGGATCTGCGCTCTCAACGCGAACAGTCGGCTGAAGTCCACTCTTATCTCGGGGAGCCACGCTTGTTGGCCAGGGCCGAAGTTGAGCGGCGTTCGATACATGTAAAAATTGTTGTCGTCGCGTGCGATCTTGATGTAGAACTGAAGTTCCCCGTCCAGGCCCCAGCCACTGCTCACGCCGCGGGCCCAGACCCTCAGCTCCTTATAGCCCATGAAATTCTTTTCGCCCTCGGGGAATCGGTAGTACGATTCGGCGCGATCCAGGGGGGAGAGGTCAGTCGCGCTGAGGCGCAGCGACCGCTCGTTGACCTGGACCCTGCCCGGCTGGTATGCGATGGTCTTGCTCGTCGGAGCATCGGTTACGCCGGGCGGGGACTCGTAGGATATGGCTCCATTGCGGACGTTCCTGTCCTGTGTGCCGACGACTCCGGAATGGACCGCACCAAGAGTCGTCTGATTGCCGGCAATTCCATGCAGAGTCTTGTCGCTGGTCTTCAGCCACGGTGCGCCGGTTAGCCGGAGTCGGGCAAGCGGCACAGTGCTGAACTCGTCATCGGCGAGGCCATCTCCTGAAATCATCGTAATGCGCAACGCCCGGGCGCGTCGCAGCAACGGATGTCCGAGGGAATCGTCCGGAGTGCGGAACGGAATACGAAACAGAATCCAGCAGACGTTGTCGCGGGGCCCGCGTGGTTGCCCGGCCAGCTGGGGAGGAGGACCGCACTGTCCGTAGCGCGTCCGCCTGCTGGTGTCGGCAAGGTTGACTATGTACCGGTACCAGCGCTCCTGATCGCGCTCCGCCGTGGTGAGGTTGAGGACGTTATCCGCGTCGATGTCTTCTTCGTCGAGCCGGTTGTTGCCGATGGTGCAGTTGGTTTTGGAATCGCCGAGCACCTGGCGGACGCTAAAGCCGCCTCTGCAGGTCTTTGCGGAGTAGACCGTGTCTATCCGCGGTGTCGCGCCCGGAACGGTGTCGTACACGACGATGAGCGTGTCGACGACATCGCCTGGCAACCCGTTGTCGTTCGTGGCGACGTTGAAGGCGCGCGAGAACGGGTCGCGCTCGCTGTTAAGAACGTCGAGGCCTTGAATCTTCTTTGCGTGATATGTCGTGTCGCGCGAGCCAGGCGTTGCCCCTGCGCGGACGAACATCGTGTCGGGCCCGAAGGCGACTGAGTTCTCGGAGATCTCGTCTCCGAAATCGAAAACAAGCGTCGGATTCTTCGTGGCGGCTGCCGTGATGGGAATCTGTGCCCAGAATTCGAGATTCTCGGCGTGCGAGATGTCCGTTCCGCTCGCACTGAGCACCGTTCGAACCGACCGCCAGCGTCGCCCAGCGGGCGCGCCGGGGATGGTCCAGCGAAAATTGTTGGTGGCGTTATCGAGCTGGCCGCCAACTGAAAGTGGATACAAGGTGAGCCATAGCAGCTGCTCGGGGCCAGTGACCCCGGTCCCGACCTGCGCCACCAATGGGTCGATTTGATCGATCCGGTAGCGAACCACATTTCCGTCGGCATCGACGCCGTTGCTTTGCCACGCGACCGTTGTGGCGCGGTTGAGATCGAAAACCGCCGGACCGAACAGTGTTGGGATTTTCACTCCCAGCGCAGGTTGGCTGCTGAAATACCACTGGGGATCGCCGAGAGAGACCGCGAGCCCACCCTCTCCCTCGAACGATTCGAGGTACGCCTGCTGCGAGGCATTCGTCTGCGGACGGCTGCCCGCGAGCTCGGCGGAGAACCCGATGCGAGAGGGGATCGTCGTTGGGCCAAAGGGAAGCTTCGAGACGAGACTCGTGAGCGGCTCGGCGTCGAAGCTGAATAGCGCGCTGACGCCCGCGACCAACGACGCCGCCGGCTCGAATCCGAGTGGCGGCCGCGTGAAGTTCGTATGCTGACTCTGGGAAATCGCCGTGAAATTGATCTGGCCGTTATCAAATGGGAATTCCGCGGTCGCGCCGAAGATGGAAGTCGGAGTCTCCTCGAACACAGGGTTCTCCTCGTACTGAACCGTCACTTGTCGCGGTCGCGGGAACAGCGTGTCGGGCCGATTGAACGAAACGCGACCCAGATCGTAGTCGACGGAGTAGTCGGTTCCTCTGGTGAGCGGAATACCATCGACGAGAAGTCGCTCGGAGTTCGGTCGCACTTGAACGGTGCCGAGCATGAGCGCTCCTCCTTCCCCACTTCCTTCGGCTTGATAACGCACGCGGATGTGGTAGATCGCCTCGGGTCGCTGCGCCGAGCGTACGTATTCCGGCGGCGTCGTGTAAACGGTGTCGTTGGTGGGGTTTCCGGCGGTGGCAAGACCGTTCGATGCAAACGGCTTCGCCGAAGGAAATATCAGAAACTGATCGCGGATCGTTCTCGAGCCGGGCGAGCCAAGGCTGAGCTCGAAGTTCGGATCGCTCGGCCGGGGCCAGATGCGATTCTCCAGATCGAAGCTCGAGCTGTTTGTACTCTGGGCTAGTCCGAAAAGCTTTAGATAGGTGTCGGCGGTACCGGCGACGGGTTTTTCCTGATCCTCGCTGCCTCCCGTCACGATCTTCAGCGTGACGCTCTGTCGGCGCAGGTCGGGGCCGCCGAGCCGATACACGCTTCTGATCTCGCGATCGAACGCGGGATCTCCGGGCTGCACGTCGGGATCCCAAATGAGATTGGCGAATTGCTCGCGTGCCGGCGTGAAGGAGAGATCCGGTGTCCCTCCCGTTGCCGCATACATTGTGTCGCGGCCAGCGATACGAACGCGGTATGCAACGACGAGACGCTCGTTGTTGAGGGCGAGGGGCCGCACCAGCGCGATCCAGAGCAGAGAGGGATCGGCGTAGTAGTCGATACCTTCGCGCAGATACTCATATACCTGACCGCGCCGCGAGCGTGGGTTTCCGAGCAGACGAAATTGCGGACCGCTTGGATTGGGCGGCTGTCCGCCGATGAGGAGACGGTAAAGAAATATCTTCGTGGGTCGAAGCGTATCGGGAAGCGACGCGGAAAGAGCGGCCATCCGGCGCGTGTCGAGAATGTCGACATTCGGGTAGGCGCTCCCCAGGAGTCGGGGATCGACTGTGAAGAAGAAGCGTCGCGGCTCGAATTGATAATCCTCGATCTTTCTATCGATCGCCTGGAGAGTCCGATCGCCAACCGTGAAAACGCGGTCGCGAACGATGTTTCCCTTCTGCTGCGCGAGAATGGTCTTGAGGCGCATCGACCCCAGTTTCATGACGCTCTGGATACCGTAATTGCCACTCGGTATTCCAGCGGTGATGTAGCGCGACGCCGGTGGCTGGAAGGTTACATTTCCCACCTCGAGCCGCTGCAGGACCTCCTTTCCTTTCCCCTCGTAGTAAATCGAGATGTTGTTCGAAGCGTCGAACTCGCGCTGCGTATCGTAGTCGAGATTCACGTGAACCCTGTCGGCGACGGTTCCACCCGACTTGGCCGCGAACTGGAAGTCGACCAGCGGCTCGAACGCGCTCCTGCAATTTGCGCTGGGATCGAAGAACAGATTCGATGAGCACAGGGCGCTCTGATTTTTTTCGCCGCGGAATTCCAGACGCCCATCCAGTTGAAGTCCGAGATCGGCGTACTCGCCAAGAATGGGCACCGATTTCGGTGCGACAGCGGGCTTCGGCTTGAGCGGCAGTTTCCCGGGATATGATGGCGACTGGGCGGACGTAGCAAAGTTGCTCGTCGCAACCTGACCCCACACCGCCTCCAGAATCGCGCGCATGTTCTGCTGAAACGCGGTGGCGCGAGCGGCTTCGATCTGTGCCTGCGCCTGCCGGAAAGCTTCCCTGTCGCCAAGCAAGAAAACGGACGGCAGAGTGAGGGGAAGCGTGTCGCGGCCGAGCCGGAGCCGAATTCCGGGTGTGCCGGGCGTACCAGTTGGAGGCGTCGGCGGCTGAACTGGTGTGATCTTCGTCGTATCGCGCGGGTCCTGCGCGCGCAGCGCCGAGCTCACCGAGCAGAGCGTCAACAGCACACCGATCACAACTGTGAAAATCGGTGCGCCGCGCTCCGTCGAGTGAGCGGAACTCGTTGTCTGCGTGTCGCTTACCCTAGAGCGCACGGTATATTTCACTCTGTGAAGATACTGCACCGCTACGTTCTAAAGGAACATGTCGGGCCGCTCACATTCGCCCTCACAGCGCTCACTTCGATCCTGCTGTTGCAGTACATCGGCAAGCATTTCGGAGATCTGGTCGGCAAGGGGTTGCCGACTCTGGTCATCGCGGAGTTCTTCGGGTTATCGATCCCGCTGACCGTTGCTCTCACCCTGCCGATGGCAGTGCTCGTGGCGACGCTATACGCGTTCAGCAGGCTTGCGGCAGAGAACGAGATCACGGCGTTGAAGGCGAGCGGGGTGAGCCTGGGGAGCGTGCTCGA
The DNA here is from genome assembly GCA_955652635.1 of uncultured Gemmatimonadaceae bacterium. Classification (GTDB taxonomy): domain Bacteria; phylum Gemmatimonadota; class Gemmatimonadetes; order Gemmatimonadales; family Gemmatimonadaceae; genus UBA4720. The sequence continues at coordinate 13,900 of CATPBN010000153.1, read as the reverse complement.
GCCTGTCCTCTGGGCGGCGCTCGGCGTCACTCTCGTGATGATCGTCTTCAACGACCAGGTCCTTCCGAGGTCCAACCATCGGCTTGCGACGCTGCAACGAGACATCGCCCAGAAGAAGCCGACATTCGGGCTGCGCGAGCAGGTGATAAACGAGGTGAGTCCGGGAAAGTTCTATCTGCGCGCGGGTCACCTCGATGAGGCGTCTAACATGATGCGCGAAGTCACGATCTACGACATGTCCGACCCGACGCGCCGGCGCACAATATTCGCGGATAGCGGCAACATGGGCATGAGCAAGGGCATGACCGACCTCGAGCTCACGCTTTATAACGGCAACATGCAGGATGTTCCGACGAACAACCCCGATGAGCTTCAGCGGCTGTACTTCAACGTCGATCTCATTCGGGTCCGTGGCGTAGGCAATCAGTTTCAGAAGACGACGATCGACTCCTACAAGAGCGATCGCGAGATGACCGTGTGCGAGATGCAGGCGGCACAGGACAGGGCGCGCCGGGAACACGAGGCGGTGCGCAAGGAGTTCGAGAAAAACCTCGCCTCGCTACGCAAGGCGAAAGTGAAGTTGAGTAAGGAAGTGCTTAACGAGGATCCACGCGAGCCGTGGGATGTGGGGCTCGGCCGTTTGTACTGCAACGCGATCGCGCTGCTCAAGCCCAAGGTCGCTCACGCCCAGGCGCCTCCGCGCGCATCGGGAGCGTCAACGCCAGGGACGAGTCGCCCGGCACCGTCACCGGAGGACACGAGGCTGCAGCCCCCCGATGTCTCCAATCAGATCGCTACCCTCGAGGCCATGCGCGCCAGACTCGATGAGAGCACGCAGCTGATGAACGCGTACGGCGTCGAGATACACAAGAAGTTTGCGCTGGCAGTCGCGTGCTTCGTCTTCGTGCTCCTCGGCGCCCCGATCGCGCTGCGGTTCCCGCGTGGCGGGGTGGGACTCACGATCGGAGTCAGCTTGTTCGTGTTCGCGCTCTACTACGTGTGCCTGATCGCGGGAGAGTCGCTGGGAAAACGCGGGCTCATGCCCGCGGTACTCTCGATGTGGATGGCAAACGTCATCTTCGCAATGATCGCGCTCGTGCTACTGTCAAAGATGGGAAAGGAGGGCAGCACCGCCCGCGGAGGCGACACGCGAGAGATGGTCGACTCGATTCGCGGATGGGTGCGGTCGAAAGTCGGTCGGAAAAAACCCATGATCCAGCCCGAGAGAGCCGCGGCTTGACGAAAATGGTGCGGGCACTGGACCGCTACGTGTTTACGGAATTCTGGAAGATCTTCGTGACGACCGCGTTCGGTTTTCCGATTCTCGTCAACATCATCGACCTCACGGACAATCTCGACAAGTATCTTAGCCAGAATCTCAGCGCGGGCAGAATCGCGCTCAGCTATCTGTACTGGCTGCCGGACTCAATGTTCATGATTCTGCCGGCCGCGGTCCTGTTCGCAACAGTATTTTCGATTGGCGCACTCACACGCCATTCGGAGATTACCGCTGCCAAGGCATCGGGAATCAGCTTTTACCGCTTCATCGCTCCGATATTTTTGGGAGCAGTCATAGCGACGATCGTCGGCCTCATTCTCGGCGAGCTCGCGCCGATTACCAACAAGAAGCGGCTCGACATTCTTCAGGGAACGCTCACCACCGTCACGTCTGACCGATACAATTTTGCCTATGCCGCCGACCGGGGGCGCGTTTACAAGATTGGCGCGCTGCATCTGGTGGTTCCATCGATCGAAGGAATCGTGATAGAGCGCAAGGGAAAGGGTCCGGACTATCCGTCCTACGTCATCTCTTCCAACAATGCCAACTATCGCTCCGGCAAGGGATGGCTATTGAAGAAGGGTGCGATGCATCTTCTTACCGATTCGATGCAGAACCTTACATTCAGTTTCGACTCTCTCGTCGATCGGCATTTTACGGAGCCGCCCAAACAGCTCACCCTCACCCAGAAGGCTCCGACCGACATGGGATTCCGTGAGCTGGGACGCTTCATCACCTCCATGGAGCGGTCTGGGGCGGAAGTCAATGAGCTTCGTGTGGAGCGCATGCTGAAGATCGCGATCCCCGTGACCTGCATCGTGATTCTTCTTTTCGGGGCACCGCTGGCGACGAGCACTCAGCGCGGCGGGGCGGCGTACGGAGTCGGGCTGAGTCTGGCAACGACCGTGATATTTCTCATGCTCATTCAGCTCACAAAAGGCATCGGCGGCAAGGGAATGATTCCGGCAGATCTGGCAGCGTGGCTGCCGAGCATCATATTCGGCGTCGTGGGAGTCATCCTCTTCGCGCGCGTGAGAACTTGATCGGAGATCCACTCAGTCCTTTTCGCAAAGTTGGGGACTGGAGTTATTTCCTGCGCGACATCGGACGCGCTTTCAGGGATCCGAAGACCTACGTCCCCGAGACGATCCGCCAGATGCGGAACATTGGCGTCGATTCGCTTCCGCTTGCCGCCATCGTCGCTGGGTTCATCGGTGCGGTCACGGCGTTTCAGACCCGATACCAGCTGTTCGGAGGGGTGCAGCTCTCGGTCGTTGGGCTGATCTCGAGGCAATCGATAATCCTCGAGCTAGGTCCGCTCCTGACGGGCCTTGTACTTACCGGTCGCGTCGGAGCGCGCATCACCGCCGAAATCGGAACGATGCGCGTGACCGAGCAGATCGATGCCCTGGAGACGCTGGCGTATGATCCCGTCGCGTACCTGGTGGTGCCGCGACTTATAGCCGCATTGCTTATGCTGCCCGTGCTGACGATCCTCGCCGACGCGATCGGGGTGGGAACAGCAATGTTCACAGCCGTGACGGCCACCGACGTCACGACCGCTGACTTCACGGCGGGTCTTCGACTCTCGTTCACGCCGTTCCAGATAGTGTATAGCATCATCAAGGCGACTATATTCGGAGGCGCGATAGCCTTCTTCTGCTCCTACGAAGGTTATACCGCGAATGTCGGCGCCGAGGGCGTCGGTCGCAGCACAGCTCAGGCAGTAGTTGTGACGTCGGTTGCCATCCTTGTGTTCGATGCGCTCATCGCGCTTCTGCTCGCCCCTTACCTTCAGGCATGAAGACAAGAGACGAAGTACTGGTTGGCCTGATCGTAACGGCTGCTATTATAGTGACAGTGCTCGGCTCGCTGTGGCTTGCGCGCGGCGGATTGTCGAAGGGCTACCCGCTTTACGCGAAGTTTCCGTGGGGCGCGGGGCTCAAGCAAGGGCAGCCAGTGCTACTCGTGGGCGTGAACGTGGGGTACGTGGACCAGGTCGACCTGCATCAGGACGGGACTCTGGTCACGATGCTGCGGATCCAGAAGAATTACAAGGTACCGATCACGAGCAAGGCCGCAGTCGTTCCGAACGGCATATTCGGGGATCAGGCAGTCGCGCTGACTCCTTCGCGACCTGACCCCCGCGCGTTCAAGCCGGACGATACCATTCCGACCGGACCGTCGACGCCGGGAATAGCCCAGTTGACAAGCAAGGCGGACTCGATAGCGACATCCGTAAACGCTGTCACTTCGGCGCTGCAACACGAGATGGTCGCCGCCGGTGGGATTCGTGATTTGCGGAACGCCATCAACTCCACAAATCGGCTGGTGAGCGAATTCGCGGCGGTCGCCGAGGAGCAGTCGCGGCAATTGTCGGCGACGCTGACCTCGCTCAGGCGGGCGACGGGGGCGATCGATCCGGCGAAGGTGGATTCGACGGTCAAGAATCTTCGCACAGCGAGCGCGAACATGTCCGAGATGAGTGCGCAGCTCAAGGAAACTTCGGGTAAGCTCGACGTGATAATCGCCAAGGTGGACAGCGGGAACGGCAGCGCGGCGAAGCTCCTGAACGATCCCGGCGCCTACAACGACGTGCGCAAGTTGCTACAGCGGATGGATTCGCTCGTGGCCGACATCAAGAAGAATCCGAAGCGGTACATCAACGTGCGACTTTTTTAGCGACGGCTGGCTTTGGCCGGTGCACGCGTGCCGGTGGCTGACGAAGCTGCCAGCGAATTCTCGCCGCCGCGGCCAATATCACGAGCAGCAGGCACAGCTCGACGTACACTTTCTCCGCGTCGAGGAAGTCGATCGGAGAATCCTTGAGACTTGGATCGGTGAAGATCCCGTGCACATAAAAGAGCGCCGCGGTGCCATAAGCCGTGAAGTGCAGCGTCTTCCACTTTTTTCGTCCCAGCTCGCGCCGGAAATACGAGGTCACGACCACGAAGGCGAGAGTATAGAGCGCCAGCGCGCCCAGAACATTGATCCACGGCTGCCTGGGGGCGTTCACCGGATAAAGGATATCCACGAGGGCGAACTTCGCCGTGGATGAGAAGAGAATTATCACGGGGTGGATCGCAGCGGACGTCAGCGCGATGTAGGCTGTCCAGTTGTGGATCTTGAAGGTGTTGATTCGACGGTGCGGCCAATTGCGGACCGGGTTGTACTTCACGGACATCACGAGACCAATCAGGATGTTGAGCGTGAGCAGCGTCATCGCCGCCAGTCCGAAGTAGCTTGATAGGTCCAATGCCGTCATTGTGTGCAGTCGCGGATCAGAGAATGCGGGGCGATCGCTCCCGACTCATAAAAAAAAAATCCCGCCCGAAGGCGGGATTTCCTCAGTCAGGAGCAGCGCGATCAAGCTGCGTTGCCCACGCCCTTTCGCTAGTTAAATGTATATCTGAACCCGAGCTGCACTTCAAACACATCGGTTCTGCCAGCAGTGGGCTCGAAGGTTTTGTTGATTAGCTCACCGTTGACCAGCTTCAGTTGGTAAGTCGCCCTTCCCAAAGCATCGACACCGGCGTTGGTGAGAATCTGTCCATTACCACCCAGGATGCGCTGACCGATGCCCCAGTTCTTGTTCAAAAGGTTACCGACGTTCACGATGTCGGCTCTCACCTGAAAACTGTTGCGTCGCCGGGCAAAGTCAGTGAAGATCTCCTGCTGGATGCTGAAATCGGCGCGCTTCACCATCGGGAAGAATACGGCATTGCGCTGCGAGTATTGCCCCCGGTGGGTTCTCAGGTAGTCGTCCTGTTGTATGAAATTCTCGAAAGCGATGGCCTGGTCCGCCGACGTAAAGACTCGCGCACCCGGTGCGCACGTCGCAGGAACGCAGAACTGCCTGAAATTCATCTCTGAAACATCTCGCGGGATATAGATCAGGTCGTTGGTGACTCCGTCACCGTTCAAGTCGTTCGCGAACGTATAGCTGGTGTTGCCGTTCGTGTGGGCGTCGAAGAACAGTGAAAGCGTCGTGGCTCCAAAGCTGAAGTACTCCTTCCGATACGATGTCGCGAGGAAGAACCTGTGACCGGGAGAATTGGCTGAGTACGAGAGGCCGGGGTTGTTCGGGTCGTTCGAGATCGGATTGCCATTCCACGAACCGGACGCAATGCTGCCCGGATCGATCGTGTTCTTGGCAACACCGTAGTTGTAGGCAGCCTTTACGAAAATGCCGTTGCTGAAGGGTCTCTCCAGTGACCCATCGATGTTCCAGGAGCGTCCCACGTTCTGATTCTTCATGACGATGTTTCGCGCCACGACGTTCCCGGCCGCATTGTTGATCCGGTTCTGGCAGGGTCCGGGCGTCGGCACAGCGCACGGCGCTCCGACCCAACGCGGCCGCGAATCCGCGCCGACAAACGCAGACTGGGCGGCGGGTAGGTTGGCGTTGATGTAGTAGATGCCGTCGATATCGCGGTTGTACATGTACTCCGCGGTCCCGATGAGCCCATACGGCAGCAGCTTGTCCACGCCCAAGTCCGTCCTCCACAGCTTTGGAAACCTGAAGTTCGGATCGGTCAAAGCCAGCTCGTAGCTCGCCGCCGGGGCTCCAGTCGGCGGAGCAGTTGGCTTGTACGCGTTGGGATCGGGGTTGAACGGACGCGTCGTCGTGTTGTCGAACTGATCGAACCCGGTCAGGACTCCCGTGTTGCCGATCTGATTGGAAATCCAGACATAGGCGGGCCGGCCGGCGAATATTCCACTTCCTCCCCGGACCTGCAGAGTGCGGTCCCCATTCACATCCCAGTTGACTCCGAGCCGCGGCGAGATCGTGACCCTGGTGTCGGGGAGCTTGCCGGTGTTGTACTTGACCGAGTCGCCTTTCTCGTCGAGCCAAGTAAGCTTGTCGGCGTTGGGATTGTCAAAGGCGGTGTTCGCGAATTTCGGAACATCGAACCGGACACCGAGGTTCACCTTAAGGTTCTGGGTCGCGCGCCACTCGTCCTGCCCGTAGACGCCGCTGTACAGTACGTCGAGCGGCTGCAGCGGCTTGGCCTGACCCGGAATGTTCGCGTAGCGTACCTGGAAGCGCGCCAGGGTCACGGGTGAGATAGTCCTTGCCGGGTTGGCGAGGTAGCCATTTGCATCGGTGTAGAAGTCGGCGAGCGAGTTGTAGACGTACACGCTCTGTGAACCAGGGAAGAATGTGTTCTCCGAGCGGTATTTCTCGACGCTTACTCCGAATGTGAAATCGTGATTGTTCGTGTATTTGGTGAAGTTGTCCTGGAACTGAAGCGTGTGGTAGTACAGCTGGTTGTCCGGCGTGAACGGCTCGAACCCAAAGGAGGTGTAGGTGAATCCGGTCTCCTGGATGTCCACGAGGGGGAAGAACTGCCCCTTGGGCTTGCGGCTCTCGTTCTGCCTGGTGTAACCGATGGAGAGACTGTTGGCCATGCCGTTGCCGAACGTCGAGTTCAATTCACCCACCGTGGACTCGATGTTCTCCATCATCCCGTAATTGGAGTTCGCGAAGTTCAGCGAGTTGACGTTGCTTCTTCTGTTGCCCTGAACCCCAAGCGAGTTCGAGTTCGATTCGAGAATGTCGGAGCTCGAGATCAACCTGTTGTAACGCAGGACAAACTTGTTCTGATCGTTGATGTTCAGATCCAGCTTGCCCAGGAAGCGATGCGCAGGTGTCGCGTTGTTGTATCCCTGATAGGGGCCCGTGTCGTAGTTGAAGTTGTTCTTCAGGTAGGTGCTCAGCGAATCCAGGGAAGAGGCTCTCACTCTTGTGACGTTGCCGACCGTGGACTGACCTCCCGTGTTGGCCAGCCAGGTCGTTCCGGGCTGCGTCAGGGATTCATCTTCGATGCTCCCGAAGAAGAACAGCCTGTTCTGAATAATTGGACCGCTCAGCCAACCGCCCAGGTTCTTGTACTTGAACACTCCCGGATCGAAGGGCAGGCCTCCGGCGTTTTTCCCAACGAGCGACTGGTCACGGCGTGCGTATCCGATCGAGCCCTGCAAGCGGTTGGTGCCGCTTCGCGTTACGGTATTGATGTTCGCGCCAACGAAGTTCCCCTGACGAACGTCGTAGGGTGCGATCTCCACCTGCATCTGCTCAACGGCGGAAAGTGAGATGGCAGCGACGTTCGTTCTGTCGCCTGGTTGTCCGCCCAGGCCGAAGGAGTTGTTGAAGGCGGTCCCATCGACGCTGATGTTGTTCATGCGTCCGTCCTGACCGGCCAGACTGCACCCAGAGCCGGTCGAGCACCCGCCGAACTGTGGAGTCAATCGAACGATCGACTCGAGCTTTCCGGTGATTGTCGGAAGTGTAGCCAATGCCTCTCTGCTGACAGTCGTCGCCGCACCCGTCCTGGAGGAATTCAGGATTTTGTCGGCACCCACCGCCGCGGTAACCGTAACTTCCTGGATCTGGACAGCAGTCGGACGCATCACGAACTGGAGATCGGCCGTTTGGCCCAACGTGAGAAACACATTCGCCTTTATCTGGCTCTCGAAACCGATTCCGGAAGCAGTGACGGTGTATGGACCACCGACGCGCATTCCCGGTATCGTTGCCCGTCCGTCGTCGTTAGTTCGTCCCTGATATACGCTTCCCGAAGGCTCGTGCACCGCCCTCACGCGGATTCCGGAGCGGGCATTGCCGCTGGCGTCCTTTATCCTGGCGGAGATTGTCGAGGTGGTTACACCCTGAGATACAAGTGATAGGGGAGAAAGCGAAGGCAGCAACGATGCAAACGCTGCAATCAACAGACGCTTCTTATTCATAGGGGTTGGGCTCCTGTGGCGAACGAGCTCGGGAGTGAGTGGAACGCGCATAAAGTACCAGCCGGCCGAAATAGCGGCAAGGAAAAAACCGGGCGCGACCGCAACAGGATTGCAACGAACGCTGAAGTCAGTCTGCGGAGCTTCTCACGGGAGCGAGGCGCGGCGCCGCGTCACGTAATAGATGGGAATCCCTAATAGTATGACCCCCAGGACGGCGAGGGTTGCGACTCTGCTACTCGGGTCGACGATCGCGTTGCCAAGGAGCAGCAGCGTCGCAACTATGAAGATGGCAGGGACTACGGGATAACCCGGCACTCTGAAGGGCGGCTGGTAACCTGGCCGGCGGCGGAAAACGAATACTGCCGCGACCGCCAGCGCATAAAACGGTACGATTGCAGTCACGAACGTGTCGGCGAGCTGCTCGAACGTGCCCAAAAGGACGAACACCACTCCGAGCCCTGCCTCGAGCGCGATGGCGACGCCGGGAGTCTGGAATCTCTCGTGCACTTTCGCGATCGGTTTGAACAGCAGGCCATCGGCGGCCATTGTGAAGAGAATCCGCGAGCCCGTCATCACCGACCCGTTGAGAGTGCCGAAGGTCGAGACCATCACCGCCGCTGACACGAAGGCGAGGCCAGCGGCCCCCATCAAGCTCTGGGCGACGTCCGCGGCTACGAGCTTCGAATGTCGGATCTCCTCAACGGGCAGCACCGCGAGATACGCCACGTTTGCCAGGAGATAGAGGGCGATGATGATCAGAGTGCCGTAGATGAGAACGCGCGGAAGATTTTTCTCCGGATCCTTCACCTCACCACCCACGAAGCTCACGTCCGCCCAACCGTCGTAGACCCACAGCACTGACACGAGCGCCAGTCCAAAGCGCGCGAAGGTAAAGCTTCCAGTCGGGATCGCGGGTGTGAAGTGACCTCCCGTGCGGGGCAATCCAATCGCGATGGCCAGGACAATGATCACGACCAGCGCGCCAGTTTTCGCCAGCGTCGTGATGTTCTGGACTAGCGAGCCCCACTTGATGCCGACGTAGTTGAACGTGGCGGTGAGGACAATCGCGGCTGCTGCGACGTAGTGAACGAACGAGCTGTACGGCTGCACTCGCGGATCGTAGCCGAGAACGCGAATGAAGTACTCGGAGAAAGTCGTGGAGATCGCGCCGAGCGCGGCGGCGCGGATCAGCACGAGCTCGGCCCAGCCGAAGAGAAAAGCGGGCAACCTTCCCCACGCCTCCCGAATGAAAACATAGACTCCGCCAGTTCGCGGAAGCGCACCAGCGATCTCGGCTAGCGTCAACGCCCCGCAAAGAGCGAAGATCCCGCCGGTGAGCCAGATCGCCAAGAGGGGCAGCGGGCCGGGCAGCTTGTCCGCGATGCTCGCAGGCGATCGAAAAATACCCGAGCCGATCGTCGAGCCCACCAGAACGGCTACCGCGCTCCACAACCCGAGGCGGCGCGGAAGCGATGAGGCGCGCGCGAAGGCCGAGTCTGTCGTGGCGTTCGAAGCGCCGCCGAAGTCCAAGTCCGTCATCCGGATACGCTAGTGCAAAGCCACTCTGTGCGCGAGTAGCTTTATGTCGCGGAGAATTCCGCTGCGTCGCCTCGAACATCTCACCTCTCGCAAATGAATCAGCCGTTGGCTGAGGCAATTTTTTGGATCGCCGCTGTTGCATGCGTAGTCGCGGAGATCGCGATATTGTGGTCGACATATGCCGCCCGGCGCGTTGAAAAATCGGATCTGGTGCCGTCTGCATCGCTGGGCGGCGAAATCAGCTGGGCGATCATTCCCGCCGTCATGCTCGCCGTTCTGCTCGCCGCGACATGGCAGAGGATCGAGGCGAGAGAGACGCGCACTGAGATGATGCATCATTCCGGAATGCACCACTCCATGCCGATGGCCGGAATGACGCCTCCGGCATCGCGGCGCTGAGATGCGAACCGTAAGATCACTCGGCTATCTCGCGCTTCTGCTTGGGTTCGCCCAGATAGTTTTCGGCGCGATCGTGCGGATCACTGGCTCCGGGATGGGTTGCGGTGATCACTGGCCTGACTGCTACGGTTCGTTCACTCCGGCGCCGAATGCGCCAAGTCTCCTGGTGGAGATCTCGCATCGGTACGGAGCCGCGGCGTTGTCGCTGGCGATTCTGGCGCTCGCAATTGGCGCCTGGCGGAAACGCACCGAGCCGGGAGTCGGTGGTCGCGGAGGCGTGCTCCGTCCATCGCTGCTCGCGATTCTCCTGGTCGTAGTAGCCGCGCTCTTCGGGGCGGTGACGGTGAAGATGCAGCTCAACCCCTTCGTCGTGGCCACGCATCTCGCGATCGCCATGTCGCTGCTCGCAGTGCTGGTAGTCGTCGTGATTCGTGCGGGAGGACTCGGGTCGGCGACAGTAGGCGCCGGCAGCGTGCAAACGTTTCGCTCCGCGCGCGGGGCCGTCGCGCTCTCGTTTCTCGCACTCATGTTCGGCGCGCTCACCGCGAACACGCCCGGCGCGGCAGCCGCTTGCCAAGGTTTTCCGTGGTGCACAGCAATCGCCGGGCACGGCACTCCGTTGTGGACACAGGTCGCGCACCGGATCATCGCGTTCCTTCTTTTCGGGCACTTGGTAGGGATTAGCGTCGGAGTGCGGAAACGCGGTGAGCTCGGGCCGATTCAAAATGCGGCGTGGGCGGCGCTTGGCGTAGTGGTCCTGCAAATCCTTGTTGCCGCGACAATGGTAGAGACGCATTTCCCGCCATCGCTGCGCTCACTGCACCAGGCTGTGGGAACCGCGCTATGGATCGCGGTGATAGCTCTTGCCGCGCTCGCCGCCGGCGCGCGAACCGATGACGACTCGGAGATCGTGCGCGAGTCTCCCTCCCGCGGCGAGTTCGCCACGCCCGAGGGCGTGAGCACCTGATGGGAATCGTCGCCGGGGAGCACGCGCAGCCTTCGCTGCTCCGGGATCTGGTGATGCTCACCAAGCCGCGCATCATCTCACTGCTTCTGGTCACGACCATCGCCCCGATGTTCGTTGCGGGCAATCCGGGTTGGCTCCTCGTCGTTGTCGTGACGATCGGAGGCTACCTGATGGCGGGCGGAGCGAATGCAGTGAATATGTACCTCGATCGCGACATCGACACGCAGATGTCGCGCACGAGACTTCGTCCCATCCCCAGCGGCCGAATGGGGCCGCGAGCGGTGCTCGCCTTCGGTGTCGCGCTCGCCACCGCCGCCACTTTCCTGCTCGCGCGCTTCACCAATGTGCTCGCCGCGCTGCTCGCACTGGGTGGATTCTATTTCTACGTCTTCGTATATACGCGCTGGCTCAAGCGCACGACACCGCAGAATATTGTCATCGGCGGCGCGGCCGGAGCGTTTCCTCCGCTGGTTGGCTGGGCCGCGATGACGGGGGGAATCGATCTGACCGCGATCTATCTGTTCCTGATCGTTTTTTACTGGACGCCACCCCACTTCTGGGCTCTCGCTCTGCTCAAACAGCGCGATTATGGAAAGGCCGGAGTTCCGATGGCGCCACTGGTGTGGGGAGAGCGCGAGACGATGCGGCAGATGGCGTGGTACAACGTGATTCTCATCGCGCTCAGTCTGCTGCCGGCAACCTTTGGCGCATTTGGAATCATCTACCTCATCTCCGCGCTCGTGCTCGGCGGGATTCTGCTCGCGGGCGTCATTCGTGTCGCGACGACGAAGGAATGGACCAAGCCCGCCTGGCAAGTTTACAAGTTCTCTCTGCTCTACCTCGCGCTTCTCTTCGTGGCAATGGTTATCGATCGCAAGGTGTTGGGCTAATGCCGGCGCCTCAATTCGGGATCTCAGCTCAGCGACCGACGCCGCGAGAACATCCCGCGGTGTCGTCACCGCGCCCGCTTCGCCGCCTGCTCCCCCGAATCCGCCCCTATCTCGCCCGACTCGTAATCGCGTTCGTGTGTCTGCTGGGCAGTGCCGCCATCGCCCTCGCGTTCCCGCAGATCGTCCGGCACTTGCTCGACGCCGCATTTATATCGGCAGATTCCAGCCTTCTAAACCGGATCGCGATCGGACTCCTTTTTCTATTCGCGATTCAGGCTCTGCTCAACTTCGTTCAGGTGTATCTGCTCACCTCGACATCCGAGCTGGTGATCGCCCAGCTCAGAGAAGATCTCTTCGCGCGCTTGATCCACCTTTCACCAGGGTTTTTCACGGAGCGGAGGACCGGGGAGCTCACGAGTCGGCTATCGGCGGACACCGCCGTTTTGCAAACCGTGCTCAGCTACAACCTGTCGGAGTTCGCTCGGCAGACGCTCTTCCTGGTCGGGGGAATCGTACTGCTCACGCTCACGCACCCGCGACTGACCGCGACGACTCTCGGAGTGGTTCCCCTGGTCGTGGGAACGGCGATTCTTTTTGGCAGAGCATTGCGACGCGCGAGCACCGGCGTTCAGGATCGCGTCGCCGAAGCGACGGGGACGGCAGACGAGGCGTTTTCGCAGATCAGAACGGTCCAGAGCTTCACGCGTGAAGCCGAGGAGGTGCGGCGCTACGGCTCGCATCTGGTGGAGGTAATCGCCGCCGCCATGCGTCGCGCAAGAATTCGCGGAACGTTTTTCGGCATTCTCACTTTCTGCGGATTTGGCGGCGTGGTCGCGGTTCTTTGGCAGGGCGGACGCCTTGTTCTCGAAGGGAGTCTTACCGCGGGCGCCCTCGTTTCCTTCCTGCTTTATGCACTCTACGTCGCGGGCGCGGTCGGCTCGCTGGCGTCGTTGTTCGGCGCCTATCAGGAGGCGGTTGGTGCGGCACGGAGGGTTTTCGATCTCCTCGAGGCTGAGTCTTCGGTAAAGGATCCAGTCGCTCCACTGCACCTGTCGCGTCCGCTGAGGGGCGAGATCGCGATGGACAACGTCTCGTTCCAGTACAATCCCACGCTGCCCGAGGTGCTGCGCGGGATCTCGCTCAGAATCGCCGCCGGTGAAGTAGTCGCACTGGTTGGCCCGAGCGGCGCTGGCAAAACGACGATCGCGTCGCTGCTGCCGAGGTTCTGGGACGTCACGGGTGGACGCATCACGTTCGACGGAACCGAGATTCGCGACCTGTCACTGGCCGAGCTGCGGGGAGCGATCGGTATCGTCCCTCAGGAGCCGACTCTGTTCAGCGGCACCATTCGAGAAAATATCGCATACGCCGGAATTGGCGACGATGGATCACAGCCGTCCGAAGATTCGGTTCGCGCCGCGGCGAAAGCCGCTCACGCGGTCGAGTTCATCGAGCGTCTACCCGACGGATTCGAGACTCGCGTCGGAGAGCGGGGAGTCAAGCTGTCCGGCGGACAGCGCCAGCGAATTGCGATCGCCAGGGTTTTCCTCAAGAATCCCGCGCTCGTAATTCTCGACGAGGCCACGTCGAGTCTGGACAGCGAGAGCGAACGATTCGTCGAGCAGGCGATGGAAGATCTCTTGCGAGCGAGATCGACGCTCATTATCGCGCATCGCTTGAGCACAGTGCTGCGCGCTGACAGAGTGGTGGTGATCGATCGCGGAGTAATCGTCGAAGAGGGACGACATCAGGACTTGCTTGCGTCGGAAGGCGTTTATTCGCGGCTATATCGTGGTCAGTTCAGACCAGGGGACGCGCTCGTCGGATGATGTTTCAGATCGCCACACTGATCTTTCCTCTGAAACAAGAAACATCACAGCCCTCGGGAATCGAGCCATACAGCCATTTGGAGCCGATCCGGAGCATCAGGTCGTTTCCGGAGCATCCGTATAACCCTTGGACATAGACGCCCGCCCGTGCGCTCGTTCTATCTTGGCGGCGGCGGTCCTTTCGGCGTGCTGGATGAAGGGGCGGTGCTCGAGGCGGTTGGGAGGATTGGCACGGCGGGCGTACTGG
>CATPBN010000152.1 GCA_955652635.1 uncultured Gemmatimonadaceae bacterium | reverse complement strand
TCTCATGCACACACCTGGGGAATCCACCGGGGCGGGTCCATCGCGAAAGTCATACCTGTTGGCATAGCAAAGCCCAACAGGGGATAGGCGTGGACCTAAGCGAGCGCCCTTTCGAGCGGGTATCGAAACGTATCGCGATGCGCCTTGAGGGCGTCCAGCACATCCACTCCGGAGAACCGTCGCACATCATAGGCGCAGACAGTCACCACTGGGTAGCGCCTGACAATGAACTGGTCGTAGGCAGCTTCATATTCGGCGAACCTTTGCGCGCTCGCCTTTCTACGCATCTGCCACGTGTCGCCGAAGACGCGAAACGACTGCGTTCCCGTCGCAGCAGCCTTGTCCTCAACGATTTTTCGCCCGACCTGGTCCTTTCCGACCATTCCCTCGGGACGTTCGACGCTCAATCCGCGCTGGCACTCCTTCACAGCATCCGGCCCACGACCCCGTTCATTCTCGTGACGGGCGTCCTCAATAGCGAAGCAACCGTGGCCTGCATCCGCGGCGGCGCAGAAGACCTGATAATGAAAGACAATCTCAGCCGCCTCGCTGCTTCGATCACCAAAGCGGTGCAGCTGCGTCGGGCGCTCGAAAAGCTCACGCCGCGACAGATCGAGGTGTTGCGAATGGTGGCAGAGGGCCACCGCACGCGAGAGATCGCGACTCGCCTCAAGTTCAGTGTAAAAACGGTCGAAAGTCATCGCGGCGAAATAATGAAGCGACTCGCGATTCACGATGTAGTCGGCCTTGTTCGCTATGCCATGCGCGTTGGACTCGTTTCCCCGGCGGCGTGATGCGTACCTAATCGTCTATCCGATAGTCAAACCCGTGTCTGGCAGCGCTCAGGGCAACACCTGATAGTGCGATACGGGGGAGAGTCGTATTACTACAATGCGCGTGAATGATACCGCAGTACCGGCCCGGGCTCTCGAGCTCGTCGCCAACTCAAGTCCGGATCTCCTAGGCGCGCGCATCGGGTTAGGCGAGGATGGAAGTCTGAGTCTGTTCCATCCATCCGGCAGAGGTGCCTGGTGAAAGAACTACCAAGAATCCGCGCGATGTCCAAGAGACGACCGAAGAAGCAGGCACCGCCTGGCCGCGCCACGACACGTGCCCCCCAATCTTCCTCTCTGATCGACATTCTTATGCACGACGAGAGCGTGCATCAGATGATGGACAGCAGAGGGGACTATGCGATCTTCATGCTCGATGCCAAAGGATGCGTAGCGAGCTGGAACAACGGTGCGCACCACATCAAGGGCTATTCGCGCGAGGAGATCCTCGGCAAGGATTTCTCGGTGTTTTACTCGGCCGAGGACCGTGCCAGGGGAAGGCCGGAGCGAGACCTGGCCATTGCGGCGCGCGACGGGCGGTTCGAAGAAGAGGCCATCCGCGTCCGCAAAGACGGCTCGACCTTCTGGGGAAACATCGTTCTCTCCGCCGTGCGCGATCGGACGAACACGCTGGCGGGGTTCGTCAAGGTTACCCGCGACCTTACCGAGAGACGAGGAGCGCAGGAGCGCGCCTTTGCCGATGAGCAGGCGCTCAAGGCCGCGAACGCTGAGCTCGAAGCCTTTACCTACTCGGTGTCGCACGACTTGCGTGCGCCCATTCGTCAGATCGATGGGTTTTCCAAAATGCTCGGCGAACATCTCGGAACAGACCTCGATCCACAGGCGGCGAACTATCTCCAACGGATTCAGGAAGCATCACAGCAAATGGGCCGGCTCGTCAGCGATCTGCTCGATCTCGCCCAGATTGGTCAGAAGCAGGCAAGGCCTCGGCTCATATCACTCGATTCGCTCATTGCCCAGGTGTTGACGAACGTGCGAGCAGAAATCACGGATCGCGACATCGAGTGGAACGTCGATTCCTTTCCGACCGTAATGTGCGACCCTGGTCTGATGCAAATCGTATTCACGAACCTGCTGTCGAACGCCGTGAAATACACGCGACCACGCAAGAAAGCGGTGATAGAGATCGGTCAAATGACAGCAGACGGACAACTGGTGATATACGTTCGCGACAACGGTGTCGGGTTCAGCATGAAATACGCTGATAGGCTTTTTGGCGTCTTTCAGCGCCTGCATCGAGCCGAGGAGTTCGAGGGCGCGGGAATCGGGCTCGCGACCGTGCAGCGCATCATTCGCAAGCACAACGGCCGCGTTTGGGCGGAATCGGCCGCCGGTGCCGGCGCGACTTTCTTCTTCACCCTGGGTGGGAACACGGCCGCTCAGGCCACCCAGGCGGGGATATGATCGCGACCGCGGTAGCAACAGCGTCGTTGCGCGTCCTACTGATCGAGGACAGCGAGGCAGACGCAGATCTCATAGTACACACGATCATCCGGACGTACCCGAGCGCGCACTTCGATTGGGCAGTCAGCCGCAAGCAGTTCACAGAGCTGTTGGCAGCGAACGAGTACGACATAGTCCTGGCGGATTATCGTTTGCCGGATTGGACGGGGATGGAGGCGTTGAGGGAGCTGCGCCACCTGGGTCGCGACATTCCGCTGATTCTCATCACCGGCGAGCTTGGCGATGAGCGCGCCGTAGAG
>CATPBN010000151.1 GCA_955652635.1 uncultured Gemmatimonadaceae bacterium | reverse complement strand
CACTAACGATACGTAACGTGTAATCGCACTTTTCATTACAAGAGAGAAACCCCCGACTCGGCTAACCCCAGATTTGTGTATCGGGGAACAGCCAACTCAATAAAGCCATCATTTGCGTCACCCCCCTAAAATTCAGTCGCACTCAGCATCCGCTGAAATGCGCTACTAGGTAGGCTCCGCTCGTGTAACTAGGCTTGCCCGCTCGACTCAACTCTTAGCCGGGACGGGGGTTCTATTTTCCTATAGGATCCGTGTTAAGGTGAAACTGCGCCCAACGATCCTGTCTATTGCACCAGGTCATGTAGACCCGCTTTCAAAATCGGACTTCTATCCTTTCACAAGGCGGAAATCCCGCCCGCTGTCTCTACTCTGCCGTCTGATCGACCCAACGGTTCGTTGCCGCCAGAACCGCCAGAGCGCTCGCTGTCTCCGCGCTCCCCTTGATCTCACAATTCCCCACCAATAGCTGGCTGTCACGGCCCGAGCGCACCGTCACACCTACGAAAACGTACTCGCGCTCGAAGGCCTCCATCACTTTCACGCCTTCGACAGCCAGCTGTCCCTCCCTTCCCTCTGCACTTCCAATCGCGAAGACGGTTGCTCTTGCGGCCAAATCGAGGCGGGACCTATCCCCCTCGATCCCATGGGCTTCGCCAATGTAGGACTCCTCACCCTTCCTCAGGGTAACCCTGCAGGACAGCCCCTTGGTCCGGGATCCCCTGACCTCCACATCCTCGAAATAGAGGCGCCTGCCCGTGTACCGCTTCACGCCGCCTTCGGGCGTCATCCCCACCACGAACTGACTCCGTGGCGTCGGATGCGCTGCCTGGGGCTTGGGCTTCGCCTCGCTCGTTATCGCTACCGAGATTTTTCTGTGGTCCACGCGCATCGCGAGATGCGCCATCAGCGCGCTCTCGATGTTGCGAACCACCTGCTTCGGCGTGAGCTCAGCGGTCGTCAGAACATGGATCTGCTCCACTGCACCGCTCTCGCTCTCTATGATTTTCGCGGAGACAACTCCCGGTAACGTGAGGATCAGCTCTTCAGCACGTTTGATCGGAAGAACGCTGCCGGCGATGTTGTTCAAATTCAAATTTGTCTGCGGGGATTTGATGCGTTGGTTACAAACAGGTGGCCAATATCGTAGACGACTGGCCCTTAATCAAGCAAAATCCCGATGCGCGCGCTCGCGGAAAAAAGGAGCGCAGCTCGCACATACGCTACACCTTCCTCACTGGGAAGTCGATGCTTGTTTCGTATCAACCAGATGCTGTTTCCTATCAGCGCGACAGTACCACTCAGCGCCTACGGAGCCGCCACAAGCTCCGGCTCGATTCCATAATCCCGCAGCTTCCGGTAGAGCGTCCGCTCTCCGATGTCGAGCATCTCCGCTGCTTTTCTACGGTTTCCCCTCGTGTCCCTGAGCGCCGCTTCAATGGCTGCTCTCTCTATCTCCGCCATCGTCATCCCCGGCGTCAGCGTCAGCGTGCTCGGCGGCGCCGGCTGATTGGGCGGCTCTATCGCCCCGGCGATTGCACCCGAGCCGAGGGCCGCGGCTGGATGAACTTCGCCGACCCAATGTCCATCGTGACGCTCCTCGTCGAGACGCCTCCTCAGCTCCTCCACCTGGAGCCTCAGCTCGAGCATGCTCCTCACCAGGAACTCGAGCTCCCTCCCCTCCGCACTCACCGCGCCTCTCACCACCGGGCCCACGTGCACAGGGAGGAAGCGCGCCGCTCCGCCCTCTCTGATCGCGCGCGGGATGTCGTCCGGCCCGATCTCCCTGCCCGGCGCCAGCACCACCATGCTCTCCACCAGATTGCGCAACTCGCGCACGTTGCCCGGCCACGGGTAACTCATCAGGATCTGCATCGCTTCCCCCGAGATGCCGTGGAACGGCCGGTCGTGCTGCGACGAGAACTCCTTGATGAACCGCCGCACCAGCAGCGGGATGTCCTCTCGCCGCTCCCTCAGCGGCGGCAGATAGATGCTGAGGACGTTCAGCCGATAGTACAGATCGGGGCGGAACCTTCCCTCCTCAACACTGTCTCTTAGCGGACGATTGGTCGCGGCCACCACCCGTACATCGATCGGGATCTGTGTCGTGCCTCCGACGCGAGTGAGCTTACGCTCCTCCAGCACACGGAGAAGCTTCACCTGCGTCGACGGTGGAATCTCCCCGATCTCGTCGAGAAACAGCGTGCCCGTGTCAGCGAGCTCGAAGCGCCCGATTCGTCTCTCCGTCGCTCCGGTGAATGAGCCCTTCTCGTGCCCGAACAGCTCGCTCTCGATCAGCGTCTCCGGCAGCGCGCCTGCGTTGACTGCGATGAACGGTTTCCCCCGCCGCGGGCTCTGTCGATGGATCGCCTGCGCAGCCAGCTCCTTTCCCGTCCCGCTCTCTCCCTCGATGATAACGGTGCTAGACACGGGCGCGATCTGCTCGACCTTGAGCAGCACTTCGTTGATCGCGTCCGACTGACCGATAAGCCCCGTCGCCTCGGTGAGCCGCCTGCGGTCCATCACTCTGCGCACAGCCAGATACAGATCGTCTGCCGAAATCGGTT
>CATPBN010000150.1 GCA_955652635.1 uncultured Gemmatimonadaceae bacterium | reverse complement strand
CTACCGGCCACGGGCGGTCGGCGGGCCGGCGTTTGGCCGCGGGCTAGGGTCGAAACGCGATTACTCGTCGAGCGGAGTGATGCTCACGCTCGCGCTCCCGTCCTGTCGGTACTCCACGCTCACCGTCCACGGTTGGCAGCAGACCTGACAATCCTCAACATACTCTTGCGCCGATCCGCCGCTGGGATCGATGGCGATCTCCACAGTTTCGTTGCAGTACGGACAATAGACCGTCGCCTCCGTCTCGGCCGATCCGTCGCCGAGTGGGAAATCGATGTCGAGCATGTCCTCGTCGTCTGGGAGGCGCATCACAAATCTCTGATCAAGTCTGACTCATAATAGGACTCATAATAGCACGCGATTGAACTGCACTGAACACTACTTGCCCGGCGAGCCCGGCTGTGGGCTGCGTTGACTCGTCCAGAATGCAATTAGAGCCGGCCCGTAGCCCTGAGCCGGCCCGCTCACCGCCCGGGCCGATCGTGTTCAGTTGCAGTTGCAGTGACCGATCAGCGTAGATTTCCGTTCCAATGAAGATTTACACGAAGACCGGCGACGCCGGCGACACCGGCCTGTTCGGCGGCGGCAGGGTCCAGAAAGACGACCCGCGCGTTGAGGCCTACGGAGACGTCGACGAGCTCAACGCCGTCATCGGAATGGCTCGCGCCGTCGAGCCGATGCCGCGCATCGATGAAGTTCTGGTTCCGATCCAGCGCGATCTCTTCAGCATCGGCGCGCTGCTCGCCACGCCCGACCTCGAGAAGATGCACGGCCACCTCGCCAAGGCGAACATCGATGAGCGGAGGATTCGCGACCTCGAGCACGCGATCGATGAGTGCGAGAAGGAGCTGGAGCCGCTCAAGGCCTTCATCATTCCTGGCGGGAGTCGCAAGGGCGCCGTCCTTCACGTGGCGCGGACCGTTTGCCGTCGCGCCGAGCGAAGGGTTGTCAGCCTCCAGCGAGAGGTCGAGATTCCGGCGCTGGTCGTCATTTACCTCAATCGCCTGTCCGATCTCCTTTTCATGCTCGCGCGCGTGGCGAACGTCGAAGCCGGCGCTGGTGAAGTAACCTGGTAGCTCGCGCCGCGCGAGGCAGCGCGCGCGAGATCCGGCTTGGCGATTCGATCATTCGCGTCGCCCCGGGATTCTTATCCGACTTTGGGACCGTCGCGCGTGCGCTCGCTCCGGCACATCGGTACGCCCTTATAACCGACTCTAACGTCGGCCCACTCTACGCAAAAAGGGTCGCGGCCAAGCTCGATTCGGAGGCGATGGACATCCTCACCATCCCCGCCGGTGAGTCCAACAAGACCAGGGAAGTCTGGGCCCGCCTGACCGACGAAATGCTCGCCAAAGGGTACGGCCGGGATGCAGCGGTGATCGCGCTCGGCGGCGGAGTCGTGGGCGATCTCGCCGGCTTTGTTGCAGCCACTTTCATGCGTGGAATTCCGATCATCCAGGTCCCGACGACCCTGCTGGCCATGATCGATGCCTCGATCGGCGGGAAGACCGCCGTCGACACGCCGGCGGGTAAGAATCTGGTCGGAGCTTTCCACTCCCCGACTGCTGTGCTTATTGACCCTCAAGTCCTTATGACACTTCCACTTAGGGAGCTGCGTGCGGGATTTGCAGAGGCACTCAAGCATGGCGTAATTGCCGACGAGCCTTATCTTAGCGACGTCGCTGGCAAAGCTCCTGCTCTGCTGTCGACGGACGGGCAAAGGGGTGACAGCATGTTCTCACTCATCGTCCGTAGCATAGAGATCAAGGCCGACATCGTTGCGCGCGACGAACGGGAGGTAGGCCTTAGACAGATCCTGAATTTTGGCCACACGATTGGCCACGCCGTCGAGCTGATTAGTGGCTACTCACTCCTCCATGGAGAGGCAGTCGCAATAGGGATGGCACTTGAGAGTGAGCTGGCCGAGCACATTGGCCTGGCTCAGACCGGAACCGCGGCGACGGTCAGCAGCGCGCTGCAAGCAGCCGGACTCCCAACCGCTCTCCCCTCCGGGTCAGACGGTGAGGCTGTGATCGAGGCTATGCGGTCGGACAAGAAGGGACGGTCAGGCAGGACGAGGTTCGCTCTCCCGCTCCGCATTGGAGCGATGGCGGGCGAAGATACTGGATGGACTGTTTCGGTCAGTGACGATCAGCTTCGGGAGGTACTCGCATGAAAAAACGCTCGGAATTTGTCCGAACGGTTGTCGCGGTGACACTCGCGATAGCCCTGATCGGCACGGGCGCCGTTGCGCTTCCGTCGCTCGCCCCGGTGCAGGCAAGCGTTGAATTCCCGCCCCGAAAAGGCCCGCAACTCGAGCCCGACGTTCTCTCCGCCATCGAAAGCGTCAACGGGAATGCCGCCAACCTCGCCGGCTCCGCGAAGGAAACCATCGTCGACATTGCCAAGGCGCTTCCTTCTACTGCGGCGAACGTCGCACGCGCGACAACCGCGTTGACCAGACCAATCGCCGAAGGAGTCGAGGCCATCCCCGATGCAGCCAGGATGGTGCGCGCTACCGCGCACGAAGCGATCAAGATGAAAAAGGGGATCATTCCGCTCATTCCCTCCAAGTTTGCCCGAGCCGAGGAGGGCGTAACCATTCCGGTGTCGCTCACGCAGTACTGCGTGCAGGGCGAGACGCGCCGCGGACGGCAAACACGTCACGGAATCGTCGCCGCCGATCCACGCATCTTTCCGCTGGCCCGGTACGTCGAAGTGTTCCTCGGGGATGAGTACCTCGGCCGCTACCTTGTCGACGATACGGGCGGCAACGTCCTCGGCGCTACGCTCGACATCTGGAACCCGAACTGCAAGGAAGCCGCGCGCTTTGGACGGCACTGGGGAAGCGCGACACTCGTTGCCCGTGAGGTCGAGCAGATTCCCAACGATTCGCTCGCGCCTTCGCGCTGGGACGGATTGGCGAAGCGCTAGCTGACGGAATTTCCGGGGACGCATCTGGCCTTACTATTGCGCGACTCGGCGTCGAAAAACCCAACCTGAGAGCCTTCATGTCCTCGTTCAGCACCTACCTGATCGGATTCATCGTCCTCATCATCGGCCTCGCGATCGCCGCGATTCTTCTCGGTGTGTCGCCGACTTGGGTCGTCGTGGGATGCATCGTCATGATAGGGATCGCCATTTTGATGGCCACAACCCGAACGAAGCCCAAAGATCCACAGGCTTGACCGTGGCATGAAACATGGCTGTTGACGGTTGAGTACGCCCGTAGTTATCGTGCGCGTCCGGCAGAGTACCGGGAGCGCGCCACCCAGGCGCGTCATTCGATAATGTCGCTACCAAGGGGCTTATGCAGACAACGGGCGAGAGTAGATCCAAAGGCTTCTTCCGTTCCTCCCCTTCTACCGCTTTCGACCAGTACCTCCAGGACATACAAAAGCTTCCACTGATCACCGACGCTGAAGAAGAGCGTCGTCTCGCTCGCCGCGCACAAGCTGGTGACGAGAAGGCAGCCGAGCGGTTGGTCACCGCCAATCTTCGCTTCGTCATCTCATATGTAAAGAAGTATCAGGGGCACGGCCTCGACCTCGGTGAACTGGTCGCCATCGGCAACGAGGGCCTACTCAAAGCCGTCAGAAAGTTCGATCCGGATCAGGGCGTCAAGTTCATCTCCTACGCCGTGTGGTGGGTCAGGCAGGCGGTCCTCAAGGCGCTCGCTGAGCAGACGCGCAGCGTTCGGATTCCGCTCAATCAGAACTCACAGTTGATCAAGCTTGCACGCGCCCAGACGGTTCTCTCGCAGGTTCTGAAGCGCGATCCGACCGACAACGAGATCGGCCGCCTTCTCGAAGAGACACCCGACGCTGTTCGCTCAGCCAAGCAGATGTCGGCGACAGAGATCTCTCTCGATGCCCCAATCGATCGCTCCGATCGCGAGGCCTGCACGCTCGGCGAGCGCTTCGCCGGTGTCGATGGGGCGGAGATCGAAGACGTCACCGATTTCCACCTGATGCGCGAGTTCATCGACCGAGTGTTCCGAAAGTATCTGACGCCGCGCGAGCGAAAGATCCTGCACCTGTATTACGGTTTGGAACAGGGCTCTGACGCGATGACTCTCGAGAAGATCGGCGCCCTGATGGGTGTAACTCGGGAGCGTATCAGACAGATCCGCGAGCGCGCATTCGAGAAGCTCCGTGAATCGCCGGACGGTTCGGCGCTTGCTGGATTCTGGAACTAAAGAGGGAAGAGGAAAGAGAGAAGAGAGAGCAAAAGCAGTTCGAAAAGACGCCGGCCTGAATGAGCCGGCGTCTTTTTTGTATAGTAT
>CATPBN010000149.1 GCA_955652635.1 uncultured Gemmatimonadaceae bacterium | reverse complement strand
TCCATCGAGAGTCAGCTCCAGATCGTCGCGGTGCGGACCAACGCTCGTGATGCCACGACGCATGTCGAATGCGCGCTTCTCCTCCAGCGCGGCGAGCAACACGTCACGGCGGGCCTCGGATTCGGCAAACGCGCAGACGTAGCGCATCTGCGCCCGTCCCATCTCGCCGATCTCTTCTGATACTCGTGTGTACTCGCCCGCCGACTCACTCACCCATCTCGCACGTGATTGGATGAGTACCGAACCGTGGTCCGCCAATGCCGGCTCCCATACCGACACCTCCGAGTCATTTGCGCCGCGTTTCGTCGCGTTGCGCAGCGATGCGTTTCGTCGAGCGAGATTGGCGCGGTAGTGCTGAAGGGCGTTCAGGTATTTCCTGTCCGTCAGCGCGAGCAGCAGATCGAGATATCTCCGCCTCTCGCTCGGCGCTCCGCTCACCAGCTCGAGATCGCGCGGAGAGAATATCACGGAAGGAAGCTTGCCGAGCGCATCGCTCATTCGCCGGGGGACAAGGCCGTCAACTGTAACCCGCTTCTTCTTCGATGTTCGCTCGAACCCGACGGCGATCTCGTGTGCGGCGGGCGAGTGGACTTTGGCAGCGATATGGAATCCCGAGGCATCGAAGCGAGTGAGATCCTGGTCGCGCGCGTCGCGGATCGAGCGCAAGATCTGGAGATAGTAGATCGCCTCGAGAAGATTCGTCTTGCCGTGTCCGTTGTCGCCGATGAGCGCGACACCTTCGGCGGGGAAATCGAGATTGACGCGTTCGAGGTTGCGAAAATCCTGTATCGCGATCCTCTCGAGCCGGATGCGATCGCGCGAGTCGGCGGTGCGGGCGCTCGACTCGCGTGCGTGCAACTCGACGGGCGCGATACTCACTTTCCCTTGAACGCCGGCGCGCGCTTCTCGATGAAGGCGCTCGTTCCCTCGCGCATGTCAGCGGTTGCGGCGAGAAGCCCGAAGTGGTTCGCCTCGAGAATGAATCCTTCCTCGAGCGACATCTCGAGGCCGCGATCGATCGCTTCTATACAAAGCGCGATCGCGAGGGGGCCGTTCGCCAGGATCGCCCTCATCGTGTTGCGGACTTCATTCATCAGATGATCCGCGGGGACGACCCTGTTGACGAGGCCGATCCGAAATGCCTCCGCGGCGTCGATCATCTCACCGGTGATAAGGAGCTGAATCGCACGCCCCTTGCCGACGAGGCGCGGCAGACGCTGCGTGCCTCCGTACCCGGGAAGGAGTCCGAGCTTGCTCTCCGGCTGTCCGAACTTGGCCGCCTCCGACGCGATGCGGATGTGACACGCCATCGCCAGCTCGCATCCGCCTCCCAGCGCAAAGCCGTTCACGGCCGCTATGACAGGCTTGGGTGAGGTCTCGAATCTGCGGAACACATCCTGCCCAGCACGAGCGCGTGCCTTGGCAAGAACTGGAGTCTGGCTCGATAGCTCGGAGATGTCGGCACCGGCGACGAATGCGCGTCCGGCTCCGGTGACAATGGCGCCGCCTATCGAATCATCGTCGCGAATCTGGTCGATCGCCTGTCCCAGCTCGGCGATGGTCGCGTCGTTCAGCGCGTTGAGCTTTTCGGGCCGGTTGACCGTCAGCGTGGCGACGCGGTCCGCAACCTCCAGCGTCAGGAATTTGAAGGGCATGGAGAGATATTTGTTGATAGATTTGCGGCTACCGGTGGCTTGGGATCCGGTGCCCGCGAGGGCAGCGAGTGCTGCTCAAATCTACCCAGAAAGTTTGCTCTTGGGCGACGGATAAATGGCGCGAAAATGGATCGTTCGTGAAGGCTCGAAGACAACTGCATTCAGATATGTGGGCCCGACTGGACGAGCTCTCGGCGACAACGCGCAGCTGGAGCGGATAGACAAGCTCCGCATCCCGCCCGCGTGGCGCGACGTGCACATCTCGACCGACCCGCGGGCGGCAATCCAGGTGTGGGGCTTCGACGCGCGCGGGCGCAAGCAGTACAAGTATCATCCGCGCGCGGTGGAGAAGGGCGAGCTCCGCAAATACTATCGGGTGCGCCAGATGGCCCGCGACCTGCCGGCAATTCGCACTCGTGTCATGCGCGATTTTCGCCGCAGAGGACTCTCCAAGGGGAAAGTATGTGCCGGCATCGTGCGGCTCATCTCGCAGGGTTTTTTCCGCGTCGGCAGCGAGCGGTACCAGAAGGAGAACAACACCTTCGGCATCACTACGATGCGGAAGTCGCACGTGATGGTGCTGGATGACAATACGGTGGAATTCGAGTATCGCGGAAAGAGATCGATCACGCAGCGCAACGTGGTGGATGGTCGGGACGTCGTGCGGTTCGTCACGGAGCTCTTGGAGACCCCGGGGCCGAGGTTGTTCAGTTATACG
The DNA here is from genome assembly GCA_955652635.1 of uncultured Gemmatimonadaceae bacterium. Lineage (GTDB taxonomy): Bacteria > Gemmatimonadota > Gemmatimonadetes > Gemmatimonadales > Gemmatimonadaceae > UBA4720. The sequence continues at coordinate 5,577 of CATPBN010000149.1, read as the reverse complement.
GAGGACGGAAAGTGGCAGAACGTGGATTCGGGCGACGTGAACGACTACATAGAGCGCATCGCGAACTTCCCGTACACCGCTAAGGACTTCAGAACCTGGGGCGGAACGCTGCGCGCGGCGACGGTGCTGGCGGAGCTGGGGAAGGGAAAGAGCCAGTCGGAGCGAAAGAAGAATGTCGTCACCGCCGTGCGTCTCGTTGCTGCCGAGCTTGGGAACACCCCTACTATATGTAGGAAGTCCTACGTGCATCCGGTGGTCGTGATGCGGTATCTGCGCAGCGGTACTACCATTACGCTGCCAACTCGCCCAAGCTCATCGGACAATGGGATCCGGCATGCGCCGGAGGAGAGCGCGTTGATCGAATTTCTCGACGAGTATTTTCCGGAAAGACGCAAAGAGCCGAGGGTTGAATGAAATACGTCCTCGCGATCGACCAGGGTACGACGGGCACGACTGCGCTCGTGATCGGCGCCGATGGTAAAGTCGCCGGCCGTGGCTACCAGGAGATCACACAACACTACCCGCAACCTGGGTGGGTCGAGCACGACGCCGACGAGATTCTCGAGCGCACGCTGATCGCCGCCCGCGAAGCGATCTCGTCGAGCCGCGTCACTCCGGATGTCATCGGCATCACCAATCAGCGCGAAACGATAGTGGTCTGGCATCGCGATACCGGAAAGCCTCTGGCCCGGGCGATCGTCTGGCAGGACCGACGCACGACGGAGCGGTGCGCAGAGCTGAAAAACAAAACGACGATGATCGCCGAGCGGACCGGATTGCGTCCCGATCCCTACTTCACGGCCACCAAGCTCGAATGGCTTCTCAAGAGACCGGAGATCGCGTTCGTCGCGCGAAATGGAAGACTGCTCGCGGGCACGATCGATACCTGGCTGATATGGAAGCTCACCGGGGGACGGGTTCACGCGACCGATCCGACGAATGCGTCGCGAACGCTGCTTTTCGACATTGAGCGGCTGCGCTGGAGCAAGGAGCTGTGCGATCTCTTTCACGTGCCGATCGAGATTCTTCCCGAGGTTCGTCCGTCGGCAGGAGATTTCGGGAAAACGGTCACTTCGTTCTTCGGCAAGGCGCTGCCGATCACCGGCGTCGCTGGAGATCAGCAGGCCGCGCTCTTCGGTCAGGGTTGTTGCGGGCCTGGCAGCGCCAAGAACACCTACGGCACCGGGGCCTTCCTTCTGCTCAACACCGGGAAGACCGTTCCCAAGCCGGGAGAGGGATTACTGGCGACGGTCGCTTGCGACGACAAGGGCGGCGCCGCCTACGCGCTCGAAGCATCGATCTTCGTCGCTGGCGCGGCGATCCAGTGGCTCCGCGACGGACTGGGAATTCTGCAGAGCGCTGCGGAGAGCGAACGCCTGGCGCGCGGGCTCGAATCGAACGACGGCGTCTACTTCGTTCCCGCGCTCGTCGGACTGGGTGCTCCCAATTGGGAGCCGAAAGCGCGCGGAACGGTATTCGGGCTAACGAGAGGAACGGGAAGAGCGCATTTCGCCAGAGCGGCGCTCGAGGCGATGGCGTATGGAACCGCGGAGATGCTCACGGTGATGGCCAAGCGCGGCAAGGTGACCTTTGAATCGCTGCGCGTCGACGGCGGAGCGTCGGCCAACAACTGGCTGCTCCAGTTTCAGTCGGACATTCTCGGCATTCCTGTCGAGAGACCCGACATGATCGAGACGACGGCCCTCGGTGCAGCGGGCTTGGCTGGAATCGCCGGTGGAGTGTGGCAAGACGCGACGGAATTCATTGGGACCAGGGAGTTCACCCGCTTCGCGCCGGCGATGCCGAAGGAATCGGCAGCGGCCCTCCTCAGCGAGTGGCAGCGCGCGGTTCGCGCCGCGTTGTTCTGGGCGCGCGATCGCGGGCCCGCTGAGCCGAAGCGCCGGTCGGCCCGCAAATCGAAAGGGAAGCCGCGAGCTACGATTAAATCGAAGCCGGCACGTCCTGTGGCGAAAACAAAGCCGAGGCGAGGACGCTCAAAATGAGAGCGATCATTGCACCGTTGCTAAGTCTTTTTTTCGCGGTCAATCTCGTATACGCGCAGGCGGCTGTTGTACCCGACAAATGGTTCGGCGCCGACAAGATCAAGCATTTCTTCATGTCGGCGTTCATCGAGAGCGTCACTTACAGCGCGCTGCAAGCCGCGCGCGTGAATCATCGTCCCGCGCTCGGCGGCGCCATCGGGGTGACGATGGCGATCGGGCTTGGCAAGGAGATCCACGACAAACGAACGCCGGGAAATATCTTCAGCGTGCGCGATCTGACGTGGGACGTCGTCGGCGCCACGGCGGGCGCGGTGCTGCTATCGCAAACGCGAAGATAATCCCGAACTGCGCGACTAGCGGGCGGGCACAGCCACCGGCACCCAGGTGTCGCTTTCACGCGATCCGACAATAGTCCCGGTGAGTATTCCGAGCAAACTTCCCAGCACTCCGCCGGCCACGGTGCTGCCCTGTCGGCCGAAGATGTCAAGGCACCATGTTGTCGCGTCGCACTTGGGAGGCGTGTAGCTGGCAGAGCCGTAAATCGCCCCGGCTGCTGCGCCCGCGAACAAGCCCAGCAGCGCGCCCTTCAGCTTGTTAGTGTGCGTTCCCCTGGCGACTTCTATCCTGGCGATATTCGGCGTGCTCAACGCGGTCGACGCGGACTGTTTGACGGGAAGGAACACGAGCGTGTCGGATGTCGCCGCAACCACGCTTCCGGTCTGAGGCCGGTCACCGAGAACAGCCGACAGAACCCTAACTCGCAAGCCGGGCGTTAGCGGCCAATCGGGAAGCGGAGCACCTTGCCCCACCGACAGTGAAGGCACCAGCAGTGCCGCCGCGGATACTATCAGAATGAAGCGCATTGTCTCCTCCCTTTTGCGTTTGCCCGGCGGATATCGACGGACACCGACGACGGCAAGGATAGGAGCTGTTAGGTCGCGCGCTAATACGTCACGTTACGTAGAAGCCCTTCCTCTGAAGCATCCGCTTCGCCAGTCTTGTTACTGGGTACGCAATGCAAGCTGGCGGGAGGAGAGATCGATCCCGCAGGAGGCTCGCGTTGGACCAAGCCAGGGTTGTGAAAATCGGGTCAGGATTCGGCACCCGCGTTGAAGTGCTTAGGACGACATACCAGTCGCAAACCTTTGCGCGGCACAGCCACGACACCTACACGCTCGGATTGGTTCTTGGCGGAGCGGGAACATTCTGGTGTCGCGGGACGGAGCGTTTCGCACGCAAGGGCGATGTCGTGGTGATACCACCGGGCGAAGTGCACACGGGCAGTGTGAGCTCTGGAGTTGACTCCCTGTCCTACCTGGCGGTCTACCTTCCGGTCGGAGTGGCGGCTTTGCACGCCGAAGCTGCGGGCGCGCGCGGCGGTAAACCGCCCGAATTTGGCTCCCTTGTCCTCCGTGATTCAGTCGTTCGCCGGGCGTATCAAGAGCTCGACCAGGCAATTGGATCTGCCGAAGGTTTTCGGCGCGCACACGGTCAGGGCCACGCAGATGCCGCTGCTGATTTCGATGAAGAGGCAGCTCAGGAGGCTATGTGCGTTGCGATCACGGTATTGATACGCCGCGATGGGGAGGGGCGCTCGCTTATTGGCACACCTGGGTGCGGGCTGCGGAGAGAGCCGCGCATCGTCAGCCTTGTACGCGAGGTGCTGGAGGATTCCTATGCGAAATCAGATGAGACTACCTTGCAGGTACTTGCCCAACGAGCCGGGGTAACTCCATTCCGCGTCATTCGTGCCTTTCGCGAAGCGACTGGCTTGGCGCCGCATCAGTATCTAATCCAGGTACGCGTTGAGCGAGCGCGCCAGTTTCTGGCTGACGGAGCAGTCCCGTCCCTCGCCGCGCTGATGACGGGGTTCGCCGACCAGAGCCACCTCACATATCACTTCAAGAAGCATCTGGGGATAACGCCAGGAAATTATCAGCGTTGCGTGGCGATGCGATGACCCCGCCATAGGTCAATTTCCTCCAAGAATTCTGTCCCTGGCTCGGGTACCCTCCAAGTGAAAGCCGCGTGGAGGTTCTCGTGCAACATTCGACGGCAGATCGCAGTTCGCGCAGACGGCCGATTGTATTGACCACCGTGATCGTCTTTTGCAGCGCAGTCGCCCTCGCGGCGGCGTGCAACCAAACGACGGGGATATCGCCCGACGACCCCGCCCTGATCGCGCGCGGGAAAGACATTTTCCGCTTCGATACCTTTGGTGACGAGACGTTCTGGACTGATACGCTCCGCATGCACGAAGTAATACGAAGCGCGGTCGACCCGACTACCGCACTATCCGTTGGGCTCAAGGTCGACACCGACTCGCTGCCCCCCGCCGTCGTGCAGGGCATCAAGAACGGATCCATCAGCCTCACGAGCCCGGCGACAACTGTGGCCCTGCTGAAGCTCAATGCGGTCGTCGGTGTAATGGGAACGGTAACGACGATCAACGGCAAGGACGTGCTCACGCGCGTAGGCATCACGTGTGCGCTGTGCCACTCGACGGTCGACAATTCGTTCAGTGCGGGCATCGGTAAGCGCCTCGACGGATGGCCAAACCACGACCTGAATCCTGGCGCGATCATCGCACTCTCCAGCGCGTTGACGCCAGCGCAGAAGGCGGTGTACAACTCGTGGCGTAAGGGGAAGTACGATGCCCGTTACAACTTCGACGGCCTGAACGGCCCGTCGGTGATTCCGCCCGCGTACGGACTCAAGGGTGTCACCAGCGTCACCTACACCGGCGACGGCGGCGAGCTTGCATACTGGAACCGCTACGTCGCGGTGACTCAGATGCACGGCCACGGATCATGGGTCGAGACGCGCGCTACGCCGCCGGAAAACGTTCAGAATCCGCCCGACATGGTGACGTCAAAGCTCGCGGCGCTTCAGGCTTACCAGCTGAGTATCCAGAGCCCACCCGCTCCGATTGGTAGCTTCGACGCAGCGGCCGCAGTGCGGGGCAGAGTGGTGTTCGACGGCGCCGGCAAGTGTGCGACGTGCCACGCGGGAACCCACTTCACCGATGCCCCGGGCCGACTCCACTCTCCCACGGAGGTCGTGAGCGAGCCCGAGCCCAACAACGCTCCGAGCCTTGCCTCTCGCAGTGCGACCAAGATGTACCGGTCTACGCCTCTGCGGGGGCTATGGCAGCATGCCCCGTACTTCCACAACGGCGTCGCCACGACGCTCGATGCAGTAGTCGAGGTCTACAACACACGAAAGGCGCTCAACCTAACTGCGCAACAGAAGGCCGATCTTGTTCAGTACTTAAAATCGCTCTAGAAGCAGCCGCTCCATCCGCCCAGGCCTTGGTCCCGGCGGAACCGTTTCATCGCGCGTTGTGTGTTCTCATGCCTATATTGGTGTCGTGAAGCCACGCACCAAATTCCTGATCGGTGGAGCCCTGGTGATTGGCACCGCTGGGTACCTCGCCGCGAGCGCGATCAAGGATACGGGCGTCTATTACCTCACGCCCGGAGAGCTGTCGGCGAAGACGAAAGCCGATCCGACGTTCTACGAGACGGGCGTTAAGGTCGGCGCGCGAGTGGTCAACGGCTCCATCACACGCGAG
>CATPBN010000148.1 GCA_955652635.1 uncultured Gemmatimonadaceae bacterium | reverse complement strand
TTCATTCGTGTTTACCGCCATTTGCACCGCTTTGACCGCTCGAAGAAGTTCTCGACCTGGGTCTACACCATCGCCTCCAACCTCGCCAAGAACGAGCTTCGCAACAGATCACGCAACCCGCTGGTGCTCTTCCAGACGGTACAGAAGAACTTCCAGGATGAGGATCGTCCGCTTCAGTTCGAAGACCCCAATTCGCGTCCGGACGACATGTACCGGAAGCGCCACCTGAGAGAGATCGTCGAGGAAAGCGTTGCAAAACTGCCGGAGCACCATCGGAATGTGTTCATTCTGCGGGAGCTCGAGGGCAAGTCTTACGAAGAGATCGCTGAGATCACCGATTGCAACCTTGGCACGGTGAAATCAAGGCTGAATCGGGCAAGAAACTCGTTCGCGGAAATCATTGCCCCATATGTAGATTAGGTCCGAAGTTCGGGAACAGGCGCCCCCCTTGTGGGTACCTGTTACCGAACCCTCAACCTATCTCCATGGATTGTCGCGAGTTTTGTGATAAGCACGTCGCGTTTGTAGACGATACTCTCGCGGGTATCGAGCTGGATCGCATGCAGGGGCACGTTGCTGAATGCGAGAGCTGCGCGAGGCACGATGCAAAGGTTCGTCGTGCGCTTCTCATCTTCCGAAATCTCCCCTCAATAGAGCTATCGGCGGGATTTTCGCAGCGGCTCGAAGCGCGCCTCCGCCGAGAATGTCAGCCCGAGGATCTGTTCGCCAATACGCAACGCAATCTGAGACGTGGAGCAATCGCAGCGACTTTGGCGAGCGCGGCGATGTTGGGGTACATCGCCACCACCCTCTACGAGTCCGAATCTCCGCGCGATCTCGTGATGCCACCCGTCGTCGCCAGCCTCCCAGAGCCGGAGCTCACACCTATTACAACTTCGACGCCGGCGATAGTCACGTCGGTCTCAGCGGGGCTCACAATCTGGCCCGCTGCCCTGTTCGCCGAACAGGTTCCGACTCGATTCGCGCACTCCAAGCTCGAGCTAACGAACTACACACGCTAGCGCTCAGACTGCCATCGGCAGCCCCCCAAAGCTACCGTATATTTGGGGGATGTCAGCATCCTCGCTCAAGACATTACGTGATGCCCTCAAGCGCCGCTCTTTCGACGGCGCTTATTACATCTCGGGGGACGACGACTACCAAAAGGACGACGCTGTACGACAGCTGATTGAAGCTGCACTGGAGCCAGGCTCCCGAGATTTCAACCTCGATATCAGCAGAGGCCCCGACCTCGACCCCGAGACTCTGGGTATTCTGCTTGCGACGCCGCCAATGATGGCTGAACGCAGAGTGATAGTCGTTCGCGACGTCAGCGGACTCCGGAAGGATGCCCGTAAGGTGCTCGATGAGTATCTGCAACACCCAGCACAGGATCTACTGCTCCTTCTGAAACTAGCCGCTGGATCGAAGGCAGACTTGGCGCTTTCTGCCTCGACCACTCAACTGCAATTTGACCCGCTGACTGGTGACAGAATCCCCAAGTGGATCGCACACTATGCAACGACGGAGCTCAAGATCGGTATAAGTGGACCAGCGATCGAGCTACTTCAAGCGGCAGTCGGCAGCGATTTGCATCAGCTTGCCGGGGAGCTCGATAAGCTTGCGAGCTACGTGGAGGGAAGGGGTGAAGAAATTGGTGAAGACGACATAGCTGCTGTCGTTGGGGTGAGGCGCGGCGAAACACAGGCCGATTTTCTCGACGCCGTCGCTGATCGCAGTCTAGCGCGTGCTCTCGAGCTCATCCCTCACATTCTCGCCCAACCGAAGACGACCGGCGTCTCAATCGTCATGTCATTGACGACGCAAATGCTGGCAATATCGTGGGGACGGGCAAAGCTGGACGAGGGATTATCGAGAGCCCGCCTGTCTCAGGAATACTTCGATCTCCTTAGAGAGACAGGTGCCTATACGGGGCGCCCATGGGGGTCGGCGACAGCGATATGGGCACGTTCCGCGGAGCGCTGGAGCCGTGAAGCGCTCGACCATGCTCTCGATGCCCTTCTCGAGGCCGACATCGCTCTAAAGGAGAGCAAGGTCTCTTCCGACGAACAATTGCTGGCTACGGTAGTACTCAGCCTGTGCGCAGCCGACGAGAAAAGCGCTGCCGCGTGAGCCAATAGAGGAGTGGTGAGATGTTTAGATGGGGAATTCTTGCCGGTGCATTCGCATCTTGTGCCGCTACCATGGCAGTCGCGCAGACCACAACGCGCCCGACTGACCCGGTTTTTGTAAGAGCTCAGGCACTCGTAAGCGATGGAAATGGCGTCGCCGGGAGGGCGTTGATCGACTCCGTACTGGCCGCCACACAACCCAGTGCGCGGTTATACCCCGAGGCGCTGTTCTGGAGGGCAACGCTCGCTTCGAACGCAGCGGATGCCGAGAGTGATTACAAGCACCTCGTGGTGGACTACCCCCTGGCACCGCAGGCCGAAGATGCCTTGCTGCGCCTGGCGCAACTCGAGCTGGCCCGGGGTGATCGTGATGGCGCCCTCCTTCATCTGCAGCGCATCCCTCGCGACTATCCGCGGAGCAAGTCCCTGGCTAGAGCGAGTTATTGGACGGCGCGGGTCCTCTTCGAGAAAAACGACATCCCCCACGCCTGCGCCGCGAACGCGAACGCGCTAGCAAGGGTTGGCGCGGATGAAATCGAATTACGAAATCAGATTCAATACCAAGGTCAGCGCTGTCCCTCGCCTGCTGCATCGATCGCTTCGGCAAAACCACCAATTGGAGATGTGACTGTATCAATCCCCGCAGTGACGGCGACGGCATCCTCCACTCCCACGAATACGGCCGTCAGCCCAGCTAAGGACGTCAAGGCGGTCGATACCATCCCTGTGAAGGCTGGATCCCCTGCACTGCCCGCATCACCAGCGAAAAAAGAGGTAACCGCTGTGCCTGCTGCGACCGTCTCAAAGACCGCTGCAGCCGGTTCGTCTGGCAGCACGTATTCAGTCCAGGTGGCGGCATATAACCATAAGCCTGACGCATCAAAACTTGCCTCCAGCCTGGTCAAGCGAGGCTATGCAGCACGAGTCGATGGAGACACCGTACCGTTCCGGGTGAGGATAGGACGGTACTCTACAGCTGGAGAAGCGGAGAAAGCACTGGCGAAAATCAAAGCGAAGCACATGAGCGGTTTCGTCGTGCGGGCACCAGAGAGGTGACTAGCACGTCATCGACTCCACTGATGCAGCAATACCGGGAGATAAAGTCGCGGCACCAGGACGCGATTCTCTTCTTCCGCATGGGCGAGTTCTACGAAATGTTCTACGAGGATGCTGAAGTTGCCTCCAGGACACTCGGCCTCACTCTTACTTCCAGGAATAACGGAGGCGCGAGCGAGGTTCCTCTCGCCGGTGTTCCCGTCAAGGCTGCAGGAGAATACCTTCGCCGGCTAATCCAACAGGGATTCAGAGTCTCCATCTGCGAACAGACTGAGGATCCAAAACTGGCCAAGGGTATCGTGAAGCGGGAAGTCGTGGAGACTATCACACCAGGTGCCGCCTTTTCCGACGATCTGCTCGACGGAGCGCGAAACAACTATCTGTGCGCGCTGAATCGCGATGGTGACCTCGTAGGAATCGCTGCGGTGGACCTCTCGACGGGCGAGTTCAGATTGGCAGTTTCGCAAGCGTCTGATCTGGAATCCGTGCTGTCAAGATTCAGCCCACGTGAAGTGATCGTGGCCCGAGACTCGAACCTCGTTCACACGGTCAAGAGCCCGGCCGGCGAAGAGGGACCCATGGTGACAGAGCGCGAAGGCTGGGAGTTCGACCCCGATCTTGGCCGCGACCAACTCTTGGATCGCTTTCGGGTGAGCTCACTGGAAGCTTTCGGGATCGAAGCAGCTGATCGAGCCAGCGTCGGCGCCGCGGGAGGCCTGCTTCGCTATCTCGGCGAGCTTCAGCCGGCTGGCACGCCGCATCTCGCTCGTCCGAAGATCGAACGACCAGGCGGCAGCATGCCGCTCGACGAGATGACGAGGAGGAATCTCGAGCTCGTCGAATCGATGCGCGGCGGAGAGACTTCGGGCACGCTGCTCGGTGTTCTCGATCGCACTCTCACGCCGATGGGAGCACGCCTGCTGCGACAATGGCTGCTTGCTCCTCTAATCGATCGCAGTCTCATCAATGCACGGCTCGGGGCGGTCGAGGTGTTGAGCGACACGCTCGTCCGCAGCGCGATGCGAGAGGCTCTCAATGGTGTACGCGATGTAGAGCGATTGGCCGGAAAGACCGCTGCCGGGCGCGTTTCTCCAAGGGAGCTGCGCGCGCTTGGTGATTCCATGGCGCGCTTGCCTTTGTTGGAATCGGCGCTCGAGAGAGCACGTTCGCTCGCGGTACGGAAGGAAGAGGCTGCATTCGACAAACACGCTGCTTTGTGTGACCGCTGGGGTGTTGTTTGCGTGTAGCTTTTGCGTAGCCTGGTCGACAGGCCCCCCACAGCGATCGGAGAAGAGCCCAGCATTCGCGACGGAGTAGACAGTGCCCTCGACGAATCGCGGGCGCTCCGGGATGGGGGCAAGGATGGTATTGCGAGAATTCAGGCCGAGGAACGGGCGCG
>CATPBN010000147.1 GCA_955652635.1 uncultured Gemmatimonadaceae bacterium | reverse complement strand
TCGGCGCTTATCTGCTGTGAAAAACGGTTACCATCTGGGCCTCGACACCATCGTATGACCAGCGCTCCCAAGCATCCCCGCTGCCGTCATCGGGCAGGGATTCGACGCCGAGGCCGACGAACAGGAGGAATGCATGCGACATGGCGTGCATCATCTCATCCATCGCAAGGGCGAACCCCATGCCGGCAAGGTTGACGATGCCGAAGAGCACCGCACCAGCTCGCCACAGCTTGGCCCGTCGAGTCATGACAACTCCTTGTCGCTAGAGATCCGTACGCGCCGGACGTGTCAAAAGTTACGCTCTTTGCGCATCACCCGAATAATGACTTGACGACGAACAAGACATTCGCCGGACGCTCGGCCAGGCGCCGCATGTACCAGCGATACCACGCCGCCCCATAACTGACCAACGTTTTCACGATGTGCCCTTCGGCGACGAGGCGCCGCTGGGCAGAGTCGCGAATCCCATAAAGCATATGGATCTGGTAGTTGTCTTTTTCGACGCCCGACGCCCGCGCTTGCTCGACGATCCGCGCGATCAGCGCGAGATCGTGCGTGCCGAAAACGGGAGAGCAGATGCCGGTACGCGCCCCGTCCAGCATTTGTGAGGCGAGCGCGTAGTACGCGCGGTCGGTGTCGCTCTTCTTCTCGAACGCGAGTCCGCTGGGCTCGTCGTATGCACCTTTCACCAATCGGATTACCGGCTCGAGCGGCATCAACCGTGAAAGATCCTCGGGCGTGCGATGCAGATACGCCTGAAGCGCGATGCCGGTAGAGGGGTAATTCCTCTTGAGCGCGACATAGAGCTCGAGCGTTCGGTCCACGTAGCGCGAGTCTTCCATGTCCAGCCAGAGCGCTGATCCAGTTTGCTCCGCCTTGGCCGCGAGTGCGAGCAGGTGGCGCTCGCATTCATCGGGCGAGAGATCGAGACCGAGCTGAGTTGGCTTCACGCTGATTTGTGCCGGAAGCTCCATCATGCGAATCTGATCAAAGAGCCGGATGTAGTGATCGCGCACTGCCACGGCGGCCTCGGCGCTGATGATCGCTTCACCGAGCTGCGTGAAGATCAGCCCGCGTCCGCTCGCGGCGATGGCGCCGCCCGCTTCGAGTGCGTCATCACCGTGTTCGCCCGGCATGAACGCCCGCGTCGCGCGCTTTACGAATGCGCTGTGAAGAGCGAGATCGTTGAGCCTGCCGCTTCGGGCTGCGGCCAACAGAATCGAACGTCCGAGACGCACCGGAGACTGTCCTCGTTGAAGGCGGCGTGTGCGAACTTGCTAATTCCTATTGCGCGGATGCTCGCGAAAGAACGCCCAAATCAGACCAGTTGCGTCGATCTCGTGAGTCATCGGGCCGACAATCCATTCCGGGATCGGCTTGCCGCCAGGCCACTGATGCCCTCCGCCGCGAATCGTATAGAGCACCACGCTCGCGTTCTCAGCACAGTTCGTGTATTCGCGGCGGATGACGTGCGGGGCAACGACCGACTCTACGGGGGTCGGTCCGCACCGGTTTCTTCGAGCCCAATCCGCTGCCCATGTGGTCATGCTCGGAAACGGTGCGGGGTTCAACCATCCTCGTGGGGCGCCATTGTACGCAACGAATGGATCGGCCGTCCCATGAAACGCGATCATCGGCACCGGTGTGGAGTCTGCGCACCAAGTCGACGGCAGCGATTGAGCAGCCGAGACTGCACCGATAGCGGCAATCCGATTGGACAGCGTACAGGAAAGCGCGAATGCCATGCCTCCGCCATTGGACATCCCGCTCGCATAGATCCTGGTCGAATCGATGTTGTACTGCGCCTCCAGGGTGTCGATCAACTCCGAGATGAATTTGACATCCGGCATCGTAGACGGGCTTCGCGAACCGTCCATGAACCAGGCCTTGGGTCCGAGATGAAGGGGATCAGTTCCCCCCGGGTAGACAACGATGAAGCCATTCTTCTCAGCCGCGGAATTCCACTGAGTGATCTTCATCTGATAGGCCGGCCAGTTCATCGCGGCGTGCATGCTGATGACGAGCGGTGTCGGCTTGGTGCGGTCGTAGCTTCTTGGTACGTATAGCAAGTACTCCCGCTTCTCGCCCGAGGAGATAATCGCGCCGTTGGTTTTATTGGCAAACGATACAGACAGCAGAATTGTCACGACCAACAGGACAGGAAGGCCGATGATGATCAGCACCGTGCCGATGACAATCTTCTTCACGTTTGTCGAGAGGAGCCACGCTTGACTTTTCGCGCCCGCGCCGCCGATTCCGCTAGCCTCCAGAACTGCCGTTCACCAATCACCTTCACGATCTGCCCTCTGCTCGCCAGACGCCGAATCTCCAGCAGCTTCGTGCCTCCGGCCGCGCCCGCGATCTGCAATGCGTTCGGCCGACCGCGCACCAGGATGTCTGACAATGGCCCGGGCTTCGACTGCACGGTCGCGCCCGCTCTCTTTGCGGCGGCGATCGCTTCGCTCCGCGGCCGAGTCAGAAAGCCAGTGAAGGACACGCGCTTTCCCTTGAGACTCACGACACGGCCGAGGTGAGGCTGCTTTGGACGATGCTGCAGTGCTTTGATTAGCTCGCCCGCCGCTTCGTACCGCTTTCCTCGCGCGCCGAGGCAGCGGTAGATGACTTCCTTGAGGTGATCGCTGCAAGGCAGACGGCGGACGTCGCGACTCCTCACCGGGCTCGCGGTATCACCGCGCAGCACCATCGCCGCTATTAGACCCACCTGGTAGATGTCGTCGCGCTGCTGCCAGCGGCGGACTCTTCCCCACGCGATCTCGGCTGGCACATTGAACACGTTGAACGCGTCCGCGGTGACGCCGCGCTGGCTGCGCTGGTGCATCGCGATGCCGAAGTCGCCCAGCTTCAGTTGCTCGCCCTCGCAGACGAAAACGTTGAACGGTGTGAGATCGCGATGCAGCGCCTGTCCGCGGTGCAGTATATCGAGCGGGTTGAGGATTGCAGCGATCTCCCGCCGGACGAAGCGCTCGGATTGCGCGCCCTTCTTCTCGAGCCAGACACTCAGATCGCCATGCACCGCGTACTCCAGCGCGATGCAGTAGCGCGCGCTGCCATTTTCCACCTCGGCGAACCGGTCGTACACGCGCAGCGCGCGCGGCTCGCGGAAGAGCAGCTCGGCGAAGTACGCCTCGCGGAGCCACGACGAAAGACGCTCGGTGATCTTGATGCAAACTTGCTCGGGCAGTCCGTCCCGAGGTGTCGGCGTCGCAAGATGGATTTCGCCGAAGCCTCCTTTACCTATCAGCTTGTCCAGCTGATAGGTGCGGCCACTCTCGGAGCTGAATGCCGTCTGCGCGTTGCTCACCGACGTGATGCCGGCTTGAAGCCGAGCGCACCGTTCAGCCAACGCACCAGCGGGAGGAGCGCTTCGTACTCGCGCGCCAGCAACGCAGCCAACGATGTACTGGTCACCTGCGCATCGGTCAGTGTGCGACCCCTGGTGAACGACTGAAATCGCAACCATTTCGCAGCGGGATGATCCTCGGCGTACCCACGCGGCATCCGCTTCAGCGCGCCCTCGTCGTCGAGCCCAGCGAACCGGCGCGGAATCGAGTGCGCCATCTGATCGAATCCCTTGGGATTCTTGGCGATGGCGCTGCGAAGCTTGTTCAACTGCGGCCGCGGCGGCATCCAGATGCCGGCGCCCATCATCGATCTTCCGCCGGGCTGGAGGTGAAAGTAGTAACCGGCACTCCCCGCATCGGCGTCGGAGCCCACGCTGCGCGCTGCGTTGAGATGGTGGAACCAGCAGGCAGCGTTGGTCTTGTACGGCGACTTGTCCTTGGAGAATCGGATGTCCCGGTTGATTCGGAACATCGATCGCTTTGGATTGCCGCCGATCTCCGGCGCAAACTGCGCAAAGCGTGTATCGAGATCCTCGATCAGCTCGCGCATCGGCTGGCGAACTTCTGTCTCGTACTCCTCGCGATGCGCCTCGAACCAAGGCTTCTCGTTGTGCCGGGCTAGCCCACGAAAGAAACGCAATGCGCGTTGCGAAAATGGCACGGCTCAAAACTCCTCGAGAATCTTTTTTGCCTTCTTGGGATTGTCGCTGACTATCGCCAGCTCGACCAGATCATCCGCGATTCCTGTTACATAGAGCGCCTCGAGGTTGATCCCCGCCTCGCCGAGTCGGTTGGTGACACTGGCCAGTACGCCGGCCTTGTTTTCGAGCAATACTTGATGGACTTCGCCCTCCGTGAACCGAATGCTCGCTGCCTCCAAAGCGCTGCGCGCCACTACGATATCATCCGGGAGAATGCGCGCCATCGCCACGCCGCCGACGGATATTGCCGCGAGGGCTTTGATGTTGACACCGCGGCGGGCGAGTGCCTGCGCCACTCGGCCGAGATCGCCGGGGTGATTCGAGAGCTGGATGGAGCAGTCTTTCATTGATGCCTCCTCGTGTTGCGCCCGATAGTAGTCAATTAACGGCCGGTGGTGAAGATTGCCGCGAGCTCCTGAGGCGGCACGACCTCCAGCTGATCGAAAGTACAGTCAAGCGGGCGCTTGTCGACCCGCCAGCGACGAAACTGTGCAGTGTGTCGGAATCGATTCCCTTGCATGTGGTCGTACGCGACTTCGACGACGAGCTCCGGACGGAGCGGGTCCCACGACAAATCCTTCCCCGCGCTCCAACGACTTTGCGCGCCGGGCCGGCGATGCGGCTCAGCCTCTCTGTCCGGCTCCGCTTCTGCCCAGCCTCGCCACGGATGTCCGTCGAGCGCATTCTCACGATAGGGAGCGAGAAACTTCACCAGCTCAAGGCGTTTTGCGTCGGTGAAGCTCGCGCAGACGCCGACGTGCTCGAGATTTCCGCTGTCGTCGTAAAGACCGAGCAGCAGCGAGCCGACTCTGGTTTTCTCACCGCGCTTGTGCCAGCGGAAGCCAGCGACGACGCAGTCGCAATCGCGCTCGTGTTTGACCTTTAGCATGACACGCTTGTTCGGCTCGTATGTTCCGTCCTTGGGCTTGGCGACGACGCCGTCGAGTCCCGCCCCCTCGAAGCGGCGAAACCAATCGGCAGCAGTGGTCCTGTCTTCCGTTGCCGGTGTGAGGTGGAGCGGGGGCTTCGCGTTCTTGAGGAGCGCCTCGAGTCGCGCGCGTCGCTTCGCGAACGGTATGTCGCAAAGGCTCTTGTCACCCTCGCATAGCAGATCGAAGAAGACAATCGACGCAGGCGTCGCTTCCGCCAACCTGTTTACGCGAGAGGCAGCGGGATGGAGTCGCATCTGCAGCGTGTCGAACTCGAGGCCTTCGCTCGTCGCGATGACGATCTCGCCGTCGAGCACGCAGCGCGCGGGGAGTTGCACCTTGAGCGGATCAATCAACTCCGGGAAGTATCGATTGAGCGGCTTCTCGTCCCGGCTCTGGATGAAGACCTCGTCGCCGTCGCGGAAGATGAGTGTGCGGAAGCCATCCCACTTGGGCTCGAAGATCCATTCCTCGCCTGGCGGGAGCTCGCTCACTCGCTTCGCGAGCATGGGGAGGACCGGCGGATTGACAGCGAGGTTCATACGCGAATGATACGGTGCCGACTCCTGATGGAATAGAATAGCCGACCCCAAGGTCTAGCTATCAGAACGCGTCAACGCGCCGTCGTCCGGCAATGAGCAGCGAAGGTCCTAATTCTGTCCAGTCAAATCGGCCAGCTTCCGCAACCTCACCGTCGGGTCATCAACGACATCCTGCCGCAACCAACCCAGATGACCTGAACCATAGATCACAAGAATTCTCTCGTTCGAAGAATCGATCAGCGCGACGATGTTGCGATAGATCCGGATATTTCTCTGATACCAGGCGGCCACAAGATCAGATCCCGCGTACTCGAAGGGCTCTCCGTAACGCGCCACGGAGAAGTACAGACCCATGTCTCTCGCCACTCTCGGATCGGCATTCATGAACTGCAGGGTCTCGAGCACGGTATGCGATCCCAGGAAATCGCCTTGCTCCTTCACCAGCGTTCCCCAGCCCGCGTTGATTTCCTCGAACTTGTCTGTGATCCCGTTGGCCTTCGCGTAATTGACCACCCGTAGCCACGGGAAATCACCGTCGACGTCGATGGCGTAGATCGTGTGATGGCCAAGCTCCTTGGCCAGCCGGTATCCGATTTGGTCGATCTCGTTGCGCGATAGCGAATATTTTCCGGCGAGATAGTCGGAATACCGTTGCGCCACGCGCTGACTAGTGACATCGGCCTCAACCGCAATCTTCGTAGGATGAAACCGTTTCAGGACTTCGATGACCTGCGCGATTTCCTGCTGGCGTTTCGTCAACAGGACATCGTCAGCCTTCATGTTGTGGATGTCGTGACCCGGGTTCGCCATGTGATACGTTCCTAGCACCAGAATCTCCGGGCGTGCTTCCGACTGAGCCCAGGAAGCGCTCGGGATCGCGATTAGCCCCAGGACCAGAACAATTGCCCTCATGTGTCCTCCGCTGTGACCTGGTTGTGTAGCCAGTGCGGTTGGACAACCCGTTTCTAACCAGGGTTGGAACTGGGCGGGACGGAGTCTTATCGGTCCAGCTGCTTTTGTGCCGGTCTTGCCTCTGCACGGACTTGCTCGTTCAGAAGCTTCGTCGTGTAGCGCTGTGCTTCTGACATGCGCTCGACTTCAATGGCAATCGTGTTGACCGCCTGCTCGAGTCGAGCGAGTCGAGCGTCAGCTAACGGAGCTGTCGCTTGGTTCGCCATAGTGATCTCATCGCGGCCTCTCTCTACCCAAGCCCGAGTGATGGCTTTTATCGAAACTGCGAGCGAAGCCAGTGCCCCAAACAGGGACACCGCAACGATTGCGGCGGTCGCATTATCTCCCATGTGCCTTCCTGAGGTCTAGTGAATCCGTACGGCGGAGCGGAAAGTTCGTTTCGCACCCACGCGACCCGCCCTTCTTCGGAGGCAAGTTCCGCTCCCCGCAAGGTACGCGTGGTCTCGCGCGCCAGCGCCCCAGATTGCAGTGTATAGCATGCGGATTCCTATCCACACTCTCGTCGCCGTGGCGCTGGTTATGGCCACCCCGCACTCGGCGCGGACCCAGACCGCCCGACCGATCCTCGCCGTGTTCGCTCACCCCGACGACGAACGAGTCATCGGCCCACTCCTGTCGCAGCTCGCGAGAGAGGGAAGGGAAACCCATCTCGTGATTGCCACCGACGGATCCAAGGGCGTTCGTGACTTCGTCCGCATTGCAGCCGGAGCGGAGTTGGCTGCCGCGCGCACCAAGGAGGCGCAGTGCGCTGCCATTCGGCTCGGAGTGCGACAGCTCCACCTCCTCGGTCTTCCGGATGGCGGGCTCGCATCCTTCGAAGTGCTCGGCAAGCTGCGGTCAGGGCTCGCGGCAATCATCGACTCGCTCAAACCGGCGGCAATCATCACCTTCGGTCCGGAGGGAGGCACCGGACATCCCGACCATCGACTCGTAGGTGATGTCGTGACGCAGATCATCGAGAGCGACACGCGCTACGCAAACGTCGACGTGCTGTACGCGTCACTCCCGACGGAGCGCCTTCGCACTGCGCCGCCCGCGGAGCCCAAGGTGAATGGGATCGCCGAGTCGCTCCTTACGGTGCGCGTGCCGTTCGAGGAACGCGATCTCGCAGCGGGCCGCGAGGAGTTCGCGTGTCATCGCACCCAGTACTCGGCCGCCGAGATGGATGCGGTTAACGCTTATCTCGCGCACGCATGGAACGGGATGGTGTGGATGCGTCCGTGGAACGGGGCGCTTCACGATCCAAGAATCTTCCGACGTGAGGAGCGATGAAACCGCTTCCGACGCGCCAGCATATGTAAACACAACCACGGCAATCAACCACCAGGGGATGAAATGACTCGCGTTAGCATCATGAGATTGGCGGCCGTCGCCGCGATGTCGACGGCGATTTCCGGCGTTTGCGGCGCCCAGCGCCTAACGGGCCCGCACCCGACGGGTGCTGTGCCCGCTCCCGTACCGCTCGAAACGCGCGGACAATTCCAGGAAAAATTCGCGCGCGTCGGCGACGACATGTTTATCGGCGGCCAGCCAACGGAGCGCGCATTCCGCGACCTTCGCGCCCAGGGCGTGACGACGGTCGTCAATCTCCGGACTCCCGAGGAGATGTCGTCGCGCGTGCCGTTCGATGAGGGAGCGCTCGTCAAGAATCTCGGAATGCAGTACGTGTATATCCCGGTTCGCGGAAACGCAGAATTTCCGTACTCGCCCGCTGCGGTGAAGTCATTCGCGGCCGCGATGAGCGGCGCCAACGGCAAAGTGCTGTTGCATTGCACGATTGCCTGGCGAGCGAGTCACCTCTGGGCAGCGTACCTGATCCAGTATCGTAACGTGCCGGTCGCGACCGCGCTCCAGCAGGCGCGCACGATCAATCTCATGGACGATATGCGGATGGACGGAGACACGCAGCCGGTTGAAGCATTCCTCGGCCGATCGCTTCCCGAGGTCGGCCACCCTAAACGGTAGGGCGCCCGTCGCGAATCGTAGAGTCTAGCTGACCCACGCGATGCGCTCCTCCTTCGTGAGGTCGGGGACCACTCTGCGTCTCTCTTTGTCCGAGCGAAAGCTCGCCTCGATGATGGCCATCACCGTCGCACCTTGCGTCGACGGAACAGGATTCGGCGCTCGGCCGAGCAACGCTTCGCGCAAGGCGACATAGTATCCGCGCTGATCGCCTCGCGCCGCCTTCAGCGCGCGAGTATCACCGCTAGCCCCGTCGTGCAGCACCGCCTCATCCGGATCAAGCCCCCAATCCTTAGCGCCCGGCAACACTCCGGCGCGAAGCTGATCCTCCTGAATGTCAGGTTTCTGTTTGACCACACTCGCCTTTTCGCCATGCACGGCGAAACGCGCGCTACCCCCTGACACGAGCGAGCCGGCCCCGAGCGTCGCGACCATTTCGCCGTAGCGCAGCACGAGCTGGAAGTAGTCATCGGTTCTCGCGCCGCGGCGTTGCTTCGCGAGCGTCGCCTGCACGCTGTCAGGAATTCCGAATAGCAACAACGTCTGATCGATGAGATGGGGCCCAAGATCGTAGAGGAGTCCTGCGCCCGGACCGGGAATTTCTCGCCAGCGGTCACGAACGTCCGGGCGATACCGATCGATGCGGGATTCGAACAGAACGATCCTTCCAACGAGATCCCGTCGTATCGCGTCCTGGACGGTGAGGAAATCGCTGTCCCAGCGTCTGTTCTGAAACACCGAGAGGAGGACGTCTTTCTCTCTCGCGACGGCCGTCAGATGTCGCGCTTCATCGACCGTAATCGTGAACGGCTTGTCCACTACGACATTGCGGCCGGCACGCATCGCCGTTTCGGCGAGCGGCGCGTGCGTTTCATTGGGGCTCGCGATTACGACGAGGTCGATATCCGGATGGGTCGCGAGCGCCTTCGGATCGGACACGACGTCTACCTCGGGAAGGATGCCCAACACATCACCGGGCCGGCTGGATGACACCGCGGC
>CATPBN010000146.1 GCA_955652635.1 uncultured Gemmatimonadaceae bacterium | reverse complement strand
TGGAACGAGTGCAACCGCAGTGCGCCGTCACGTCGGCATGGTGTTCCAGCGTCCGACTCCCTTTCCTACAATGTCCATCCGCTCCAACGTCGCGGCAGGCTTGCGAGCGGACCCCAAGTCTCGTTTGGCGCAGGAGGACGTGGATGAGATCGTGGAAGAAGCCCTCCATCGCGCCGGACTCTGGGAAGAGGTGAAGGATCGTCTCAACGAGAGTGCGATGACGCTTTCCGGCGGACAACAACAGCGACTCTGTATCGCGCGAGCTCTCGCGACGCGGCCGCGGGTCATACTCCTGGACGAGCCAACCGCATCGCTCGATCCCCTCAGCACACAGAAGGTGGAAGAGCTGGTGTACGACCTGAGGGAGACAGTGACGGTGGTCATCGTCACTCACAACATGCAGCAGGCGGCGAGAGTCTCCGATCGAACGGCGTTTCTGCTCGCGGGCGAGCTGATCGAGCTCGCGCCTACGAACGCTCTCTTCACTGCTCCGAAGGATCCCCGCACTGAAGCCTACATCACCGGCCGGTTCGGATGACGTCAGCCGTCGCGAAGTCCCCGACCTCCGACGTCGCGCGACAGCTCGGCACGATCGAAGCGCACGACTTTTCGTTTTGGTACGGAAAGAAGCAGGCGCTAAGGCGCATCAACATCGCCGTGCCGCCCCGGGCGGTCACCGCGCTGATCGGTCCTTCGGGCTGCGGAAAGTCGACGTTTCTGCGCTCGATCAACCGCCTCAACGATCTGATTCCCGGTATCCGGCACGAGGGAGACATGCGTCTCGACGGCCAGAACATATTCGACAAGAGCATGGATGTCGTGGCGCTGCGCCAAAGAGTCGGGATGGTTTTCCAACGGTGGAATCCTTTCCCAAAGTCGATTTACGAGAACGTCGCCTACGGCCCGCGGATCAATGGCATCGATAGTCAGGTATCACTTGATGAGATCGTGGAGCGGTCTCTGCGGCGGGCAGCTCTTTGGGAGGAAGTGAAGGATAGATTGCGTACGAGCGCGCTCGGACTTTCGGGCGGACAACAGCAGAGAGTGTGCATCGCTCGCGCTCTTGCCAACCAACCGGAAGTACTGTTGCTCGACGAGCCGGCAAGTGCGCTCGACCCGAGCTCGACGCAGAAAATCGAAGAGCTTGTCTATGAGCTCAAACAGGAGTTGACGATCATCATCGTGACACACAATCTGCAGCAGGCCGCGCGCGCATCCGACCACACCGCATTTTTCTTTCTTGGTGAGCTCGTCGAATTTGGGCCGACCGACCAGATCTTTACGCGACCTCGCGAGGAGCGCACCGAGGCGTACATCACCGGGAGGTTCGGATGACAGAAACGACTACCGCGGCTACGGCCGGGTTCCGCCATTTTCACGACCAGCTTGGATCGCTCAAGGAACAACTGCTGTCAATGTCGCAAAAGGCGGAAGAGCGAACTGATCTGGCGGTCGAGGCACTCCTATCGCGCGACCGGGAAAAGGCAAATCTCGTCATAGGGGGCGACGTAGATCTCAACCGGCTCGAGGTGGAGGTCGAGCAGGCAGCAGTCGAGTTGCTGGCCCTGCAGCAGCCGATGGCGCGCGACCTCCGATTCATCATCGGAGCCATCAAGGTTTCGAACGACCTCGAGCGAGTCGGTGACCACGCCGTCAACATCGCCGAGAGCGCGATCAGGCTCGCCGACAACCCAAAGGTGAATATCCGCATTCCCGAAATCGAGGTCATGGCTCGGCGCGCGCGCAAAATGCTGAGCGATTCGCTCGACGCTTTCATTCGCGCCGACGGGGCGCTCGGGAGGAAAGTCTGCCGGGATGACGATGAAGTCGACTCCCTTCACGATTCCGTCTTTCGGGTTCTGCTCACGCACATGCTGGCCGATCCGAAGACGATCACACCATCGTTAGAGCTTCTTCTAGCAGGTCGGAACCTCGAGAGGATCGCCGACCTCGCGACAAATATCGGCGAAGACGCTGTCTACCTGGCCGAGGGAAAGCAGATCAAGCACCACCAGGAGGTTTAGCGGTTTTCAGGCGCTGACTCGCGACAGAATCCAGTAGCTGAATGCGGCCAGTCCCGCGGAAGCGGGAATGGTGATGATCCACGCCCAGACGATCCGCCGCGCGATTCCCCAGCGCACGGCGGAGAACCGATACGTCGCCCCCGCTCCCATGATCGCGCCTGCAATCGTGTGCGTGGTGCTCACCGGAATTCCATAGTGGGTTGCAATGCTGATCGCCAATGCTCCCCCCGTCTCGGCAGCGAAGCCACTTACCGGGCGAAGACGCGTGATTCTTGAGCCCATCGTGTGGACAATTCTCCACCCGCCGAACAAAGTCCCGAGTGAAATAGCGGTGTAAGCGGCAAGCTTTACCCACAGCGGAATGCCTTCGCCAGGCACGTACAAAACGTGGAAGAATCCGGTTTGAGCAGCCATCAGGCCCCTCACTGAGACCAGCAAGCCCACGATGATGCCCATGGTCTTCTGGGCGTCATTCGCACCGTGCGCGTGGGACAGGAGCGCCGAGCTCATAATCTGGGCAACCCTGAAAAACCGATCCACTCGCGCGGGCGCCATTCTCTGGAAGGTCCAATAGACCGCGACCATGAGAAGGAAACCCGCGAGCATTCCGACGAGCGGCGAGATCGCGATGAACGACAGCGTCTGAATCCACTTGGTGCCCCACGTGATCGCGCTCCAGCCCGCTTTCGCAACACCGGCGCCAGCGTATCCTCCGATCAACGCGTGTGATGAGCTCGATGGAATGCCGTAAAACCAGGTTATGAGATTCCAGACTATCGCGCCCAGGAGTCCCGCGAGAACGACACTCGGAGTAACGATGTCGGTGCGGATGATTCCCTTCTGAATCGCCTTCGCGACGAGCTCGCCCGCCGTAAACGCCGCCGCAAAATTCCAGAACGCGGCCCATATCACCGCCGCGAGCGGGCTCAGCACGCGGGTTCCCACGATCGTGGCGATGGAGTTCGCCGAATCGTGAAAGCCGTTGATGAAGTCGAAGACGAACGCGATCAATACGATCGCGGCGACGTAGTAAACCACTAGGCGTTCTTGAGCGCGATACTCTGGAGCACGTTTCCAACATCCTCACACTGGTCCAGCGCGTCTTCGATCTTGTCGTACAGATCCTTCCACTTGATCACTTCGAGAGCGTCGCCACCTTCAGCGAACAGCTTGCCCATCGCCTCGTGGTAAATCGCATCTCCCTCTTCCTCGAGCGTCTTGAGCTTCTCGCTGATCGCATAGACGTGCTTCGCGCTCTTCATGTCCCGAACGCCCTCTTCGACCGAGGCGGCAGCTCGCGCCAGGACTTCGGCTAGTACGACTGCGGCTGGCCGCGTCTGCTGGATGCGGAATATCGTCGCGCGGCGCGCAGTTCCGTCGATCAGGTCGATCACATCGTCCAGCTCCGATGCCAACGCGTGGATGTCCTCGCGGTCGAACGGCGTTACGAACGTGCGGTCGATGCGGTCGATGATGTCGTGCGTGAGATTGTCGGCTTCGTGCTCCAGCTCCTTGATCGTCGACACCTTTGCTTGTAGCTCACCAGGGCTCTTGAACATCTCATGAAGAAGAGTCGCCGAAGCAGTGAGCCTTATCGCCAGCTCCGTAAACAGCTCGTAGAACTTTTCGTCGCGCGGCAGGATCCGCAAAAGAAAATCTCCGGAATAGTCGAGAAGCCTCGCAACGAGTCTTCGGAGGCAAGAATCTACGCCGCAGGGGTCCTTCGCACTACCAAATGCCGGTTCTCGAAAACTTTCACCAGCAGAAACCCTGTGAGAAAGCCGCCCACGTGCGCCCACACCGCGACACCGCCGGTAAGGTCCGCGCCATTCTTCAGTTCTGGCAGCGCGGCCACGAGCTGCCAGAAGAACCACCAGATGAGAACCATCCACGCGGGAATCGGAATTACCTTGAAGAAAATGATGAAGAAAAAGAGCATTCGCACTCGGACTCTCGGGTAGAGCACTAGATAGGCTCCCAGAATTCCGGAAATGGCGCCCGACGCGCCCACGGTCGGCACCGGCGACCAGGGCTGGGCAATGATGTGCGCCACCGCTGCGGCCAGGCCGCACACGAGATAGAACGCGAGAAAGCGGAAATGGCCGAGGCTGTCTTCGATGTTGTTGCCGAAGACCCAAAAGAAAAGCGCGTTGCCCAGTATGTGACCCCAGCCCCCGTGCAGAAACATCGAAATGAGGGGCGTGAGGATGTTGATCGGGTCACTGTCGACGACACACGACATCCCGTTCCCGAGCGGAACAGCCTCACCAATGGGCGCCATGTGTGTCAGCTCGCCGGGAACCATTCCCAGATTGCAAACGCTGGCGACTAGCGCCTGCGGCTCGAACCCAGCCCCCTGGACGAAAATCCAGGTGGCAAACATCGCTATCAGGATGGCGTACGTCATCCATGGCGTGCGGACAGTCGGGAGTTCGTCGCTTAGTGGAATCATCGTTGCTGCTGAATGTGCTTATGAGGGCCGATGGATTGGCAGGCGCTTCGACTCAGTACCCCTCCACAATGCGCCGATATGGCAGAAAACAGCGGCCCTGCACTTGCCACTGGGTGCTCGTCGGCGCGGATAGGCGCCCGCTCACAATGCTCAGGAATGCAGGAGCCGCTCCGGCTCCGCGCCAGGAGAACCAATAATGGCTGATAAAGTAATCGGAATCGATCTAGGGACCACCAACTCGGTGGTCGCGGTGATGGAGGGCGGAGACCCTGTCGTCATCCCCAACGCTGAAGGTGGGCGGACCACGCCCTCTGTCGTCGGTTTTACCAAGGACGGCGAGCGGCTCGTTGGGCAGATCGCAAAAAGACAGGCAGTAACCAACCCCCAGAACACCGTGTTCTCGATCAAGCGGTTCATGGGACGCAAGATGTCGGAAGTCACCGAAGAGATTAAGCGCGTTCCCTACAAAGTAGTCGCCGGGCCCAACGACGTCGCGATGGTCGAGGTGCAGGGCAAGCGCTACTCTCCGCCCGAGATCTCCGCGATGATCCTCCAGAAGATGAAACAGACCGCTGAAGACTATCTCGGCTACAAGGTCGAGAAAGCAGTCATCACCGTTCCTGCTTACTTCAATGACTCGCAGAGACAGGCGACCAAGGACGCCGGCAAGATCGCGGGCCTCGATGTGCTGCGCATCATCAACGAGCCGACGGCGGCAGCACTCGCTTACGGACTCGACAAGAAGAAGGACGAGAAAGTCGCCGTCTTCGATCTTGGCGGTGATACCTATGACATCTCGGTTCTCGAGCTGTACGACGTCGAAGGTTCTCGCCAGTTCGAGGTGAAGTCGACCAACGGCGACACACACCTCGGTGGCGACGACTTCGACCAGCGCGTCATCGATTGGCTCGTGACAGAGTTCAAGCGCGACCAGGCTATCGATCTCTCGAAGGATCCGATGGCGCTTCAGCGCCTGAAGGAAGCGGGCGAGAAGGCGAAGATGGAACTGTCCACTACGCAGACCACGGACATCAACCTTCCATTCATCACCGCCGATCAGAGCGGCCCCAAGCATCTCAACTATTCGCTCACCAGGGCGAAGTTCGAGCAGCTCGTGGACGACTTGATCCAGCGCACGATTCCGCCGATGGAACAGGCGCTCAAGGACGCGGGCATCAAGCCGAACGAGATCGACGAGGTTCTGCTCGTTGGGGGCTCGACGCGCATTCCAAAAATTCAGGAGATCGTCAAGAAGTTCTTCGGCAAGGATCCGAACAAGGGAGTGAACCCGGACGAAGTCGTGGCGATAGGCGCCGCGGTCCAGGGCGCGGTCCTCACCGGCGAGCAGAAAGACGTTCTGCTGCTCGACGTCACGCCGCTCTCACTCGGAATCGAGACCCTGGGTGGAGTCACCACGGTGCTCATCCCGCGCAACACGACGATTCCGACCAAGAAGAGCGAGACCTTCTCGACGGCTGACGACAATCAGACGACGGTGGAGATCCACGTTCTACAGGGCGAGCGCGAGCTTGCCACGTACAACAAGACCATCGGCAAGTTCCAGCTCACCGGCATTCCGCCCGCACCACGCGGGATGCCGCAGGTCGAGGTTACGTTCGACATCGACGCCAACGGTATCCTGCACGTGACCGCGAAGGACAAGGCCACCGGCAAAGAGCAGAAGATCCGCATCGAGGCTTCGAGCGGGTTGTCCGACGCCGAGATCGATCGCATGGTCAAGGACGCCGAGAAGAACGCCGCCGAAGACAAGAAGGCGAGAGAAGCCATCGACGCGAGAAACCGTCTCGATTCGATGACCTACGAGGTCGAGAAGAACGTGAAGGAGTGGGGCGACAAGGTCACTCCAGACACTAAGACAAAGATCGACGCTGCTATCGAGCGTGCGCGCAAGGCGCTCCGTGGCGACGACATGAACGAGATCCGCGGCGCGCAGGAAGAGCTGACGAAGGTGTTCAGCGAGGCCGGGCAGGCGTTCTACCAGCAGCAGGGTCAGGGCGCTCAGCCGGAGGGCGGACAGCCCGCCGGAGCGGCTCCCGGCGCGGAGAGCGGGGCCAAACCGGCTGATGATGTAGTTGAAGCTGACTACGAGATCGTAGACGAAAAGAAGTAACACTCGCCGTAAAGAACAAAGAGGCGCGACTGACATCAGTTGCGCCTCTTTGTTTTACTGAAGACTACCGGCTGCGGGCTGTCGGCGAACCGGCCAGCGGTTACGCGCTAGCGCCCAGGGACGACGCTCCAGTCGGCGATATTAGCCCACCAAGCGTCGGCCCGGATGCCAGGTACGTGGATTCGCTTCGAGACCCCCTCCGCGTTGCGCAGCTCATAGAGCCACATGGCCGGTGCATCATCGGTGAGAATGCGATAAGACCGGCGGTAAAGCGCCACGCTTCGCGTTGGGTTCATCTCCTTCACGGCACTGTCGATCACGGAGTCGAAGCTTGTGCTCCGATAGGAAGTAGCGTTGTAACCGCCTCTTTTGATTTCCGAGCTCGCCCACTCTTCTCTCACCGATGACGGAGTCGGATCGATGTGCCAGGCGTTGAGCAGCGATTCGAACTTCCGCGAGTCCATCCGCGCGCCGAAGGTGTTCACCTCGAGCGGCTCGATGCGAACGTTCGCACCGGCCTTTCTCCACTGCTCCTGAAGCAGGACCGCGAACTTCATTCGGATCGCGCTGGAGCTGGGCACCATGAGCGAAAATGCGAGCTGCTTCCTGCCTCGGGAGCGAATTCCATCGGGGCCACGTCGCCAGCCGAGCGAATCGAGAGTGCGGGACGATTGCTCGGGATCGTAAGGCAGTCCTATGGTGGTGTCGCTGGTCGCGAGGATCCGGGTGGCTGGACCGTGGGCTACCAGGCCAAGCGTATCGAACACGCTCCGCACCAGTGCCATCCGGTCGACAGCCATAACAAGAGCCCGGCGCATTTCCCGATCGCTGAAAATCGGGCTCGGTCCCGAGTTGTTGGCATTGCGGAGGTTGAACGCGACATAACCGTAGTCGAGACTTCCCGGCGACACGACGACGTCGGCACCCTTTGCTTTTGCCTGCGAAACCAACTCGGGCTTCACTACGTCGAGAAAATCGGCGCTGCCGCCGAGGAATCTGACCGCGGCTGCCTGATAGTCTGCTGACACGAGCCAGATCACGCGATCAGGGTTGGGCCGCCCTCGATAGTTCGCGCTGTCAGCCTGAAGCACGATACGGGCGCCGCGCTCCCAGGCTGAGAAGCGGAACCTTCCGCTGCCCACCGGTGCACGCGCGAACGCGCTCTCTCTCAGCAACGCCGGGGATATTTTGCCCAGCAGGTGCGCCGGCAGTATTGCAACCGGACTCGCCGCCTTGAAGAATGCATCCGGTGTCCTCTGGTGAAACCACACCCGTGCGGTCAGAGAATCCACCACCGAAACCGAATCGATATTGTCCAGACTCGAGGAAAGCGGAGACGCGAAGGACGTGTCCTTCACCAGCCGGAAGGTGTAGCGCACGTCCTCGGCGCTGACGGGAGCCCCGTCGTGCCACCGCGCACGCGAATTGATGTGGAATGAGATCGACATGGAGTCGGCAGCCCATTTCCAGTAATCGGACAAACGAGGGGTGAACCCGACGTCACCGACGGTGTTGAGCGAAGAACCGATGTCCGCGAGGTTGTCGAAGACTTGATCGACGACCTGCCTTCCCTGCAGCGTGAGCGTAAGCGGCGGTAGAAGAATGTCCGCATCCGCGGCCGAGGACACTACGATGGTGCCGCCGATGGGCCCTTTGGCTGCGCTCTTCGCCGTGTCCATATCGCGCGAGCAGCCAAAGAGCACAGTGCAAAGAATCACGAGCGCTTGACCACGAGCCCTGCTCATCAAGCCGTTAACCCATGACCCGGCAAATGCTCCATCGTGAAGAGCGCGTTGCGCTGTGGTGTGACCCGCGGCCCAACTTCCGCAGTCTCCGCCCAGCTGAGAAACGCTTCCAGAAGCTGCGGATCGAATTGTCCGTGTGACGACCGCATTTCTTGCGCGGCCCGGGCGTGCGGCATGCTGTCGCGATACGATCGCGCAGTCGTGAGCGCGTCGTAGACATCCGCCACGCACAGAATTCGCGCGGAAAAGGGGATTTCCTCACCCGCGAGACCGTCCGGATAGCCTGTGCCATCCCAGCGCTCGTGATGATTCCTGATGACGGCCCGCACGTCCCCGGGAAAATCGATATCCGCCACCAGCTCGAGACCAGCTTCAGGATGACGCTTCATCATCGCCCACTCGTCTCCCGTAAGGGGGCCGGCTTTGTTCAACACTTCGGTCGGCACGATGATCTTGCCAATGTCGTGTAGCAGGGCGCCGAGCCTGAACCAGAACAGCGACCGGGAATCCATACCCATGCTGTCGGCCAGGACACAGGCGAAGAAAGCCACGCGCTCGCAGTGGCCCTGGGTATAGTGGTCCTTGCTCTCGATCGAGTCTCCCCAGTGATGCGCCATCTCCAGAAAGCGAGACTCGAGAGCTGCGTTTCGCCGTTCCACTTGAGCAACGCGGTGCTGCGCCTTGAGGCGCGAGTACAGCGCGTGCGACTGATTGAGATTGGCAAGCATGTCACGATGACGCTTCTGCGTCCAATAGAGCTCGGCCAGCTGTTCAGCGACGTCGGCCTTGAGCAGCAGGTCTTCTCCTTCGTCGGCGCATTCGGCGGCGCGGCCGAGGAATTCAGCCGCTTTGACGTAATCCCCGCGCTCACGGGCGATGACACCAACGTGCCGGAACACTTCACCGCGCCAGGACGGCGCAATTTCGCCCGTCAGTGCAAGCAGGGGCTCGACACGTTCCTGGGCCTCGTCGATTCGACCAGTCGCGATGCAGAGCTGAACCTGGTTGAGAGCAACGTTCATCTCGTTGGGATGGTCGTGCTGTTCGCCGAAGGCCTCTGCCGCCGCTGCGTAGGCAGCCTCAGCCTCATCTAGCTCACCGAGGTCGGTATACGCCAAGCCGATGTTGTTGAGCACTTGGGCAGCGTGGTCGAGCATGCCAAGAGCTCTGTAGCCGGCGAGGCTTCGTTGAAACGCTTCGAGCGCTCCGCGGATGTCGCCCCGAATGCTGGCGACCGTGCCGAGATTCTGGTCGATCATGGCCATCGCTTCGGAGTCCCTGATGGATTCCGCAGTACCGCGTGCCTCTCTGTAAATCAGCTCAGCCCGATCCAGATCGCCGCTGCTTTGGTGGACGATGGCGACGACGTTGAGCGCCTGGGCGATCTTCGATGGCGACCCGGCTTGGGTCGCTGCCGCCACTGCCGCCTCGAGAACGTCCATTGCGGCGCCGCGGTTCCCCTGCTCCAGGTATACGCGTCCAAGCCAGCGAAGCGCGGACAGCCGCGTCTGCTCGTTGGCGAGGGGATCCCGGACGAGAGCCTCGTAACTCACCGCCGCGTCGCTCCAACGGCCCTCGCGTTCGGCCAGCTTGGCCTGCTCCACAAAATCCCTGATCCCCGGTGACTCCGATTC
>CATPBN010000145.1 GCA_955652635.1 uncultured Gemmatimonadaceae bacterium | reverse complement strand
GCATCCTGGATTGAGGGTGGTGATAATCACGAAGAGCCCCCTCATTACACGCGACATCGACGTCCTATCGCGGATCAATCGCCACTCAGCGCTTTCCGTTCACATCTCGCTCATTACGCTGGACCGCGAGCTGGCGCGGCGGATCGAGCCGAGATCGCCGACGCCGGAATCGAGAGTGCGCGCCCTGGCACGACTAAGAGAGGCGGGAATCGATGCGGGCATAAACTGCATGCCCGTGCTGCCGGGCATCACAGACAATCCTTCCGATCTGGACGCGCTGGTGAAGCGGGTGTCCGAAGCCGGCGCGACGCACGTCGGCGCGTGCGCTGTGAGGCTGCAATCCGCGGCGAGAAAGCGCTATCTCCCCTTCATCGAGCAGGAGTTTCCGCACCTGGCGGAGCGGTACCGCAACACGTATGGCAACAGCGCTTACGCTGGCGAGAAATACCGGGAAGGCCTGGCGCGCTTCTTCGCGAAGCTGTGCGCGAAATACGGCGTTCGCGGCTGGTCCCGAAGTGAAGAGCAAGAAGAAGGGGACGAGGCGGTTGGTGCCCTCGTCCCCAACCTTCAACTCAGTTTCGAGATCTAGCTCGAAACCGACCTACTTCTTCGTCGTGTCGGCTGCCGCGGCCTTCATTTTCTTCGTTGCCTTGCGGCGGGTCTTCGTCGCGGCGGTCTTCATTTCCTTCTTCTCGGTCTTCGTGCTCTCGCCTTCAGCCTTGGCGGTAGCACTCACACCGCCGCCCCCGCCGCCAGCCGCGGGCGCTGCCGGCGGATTGTCGTTCGGCCCGAAGCCGATGTTCATCGCGGCTAGCAACGCTGCCGCGTTGTTGGCGGTGTTGAACTTCTTGGCGCAGGTAGCGATCGCGCGACGGGTCGAAGGACCGTAGTGTCCGTCGACATTCGTGACGCCGCATCCTTGGTCCCTCAGCTCCTGCTGCAGCGCCAGGAACTGAATCTTGTTCAGCCCAGCCTGAGCAGAAGCCAGGGCCGGCACAGTCAGAAAAGCGATAACAGCGATGGTCTTCTTCATACTTCCATGCCTCCGATCAGGTAGGGTCTCTTTTGCTCTTTTACTATACAGTACGGCGTCAATACAGTACAGAGTGTTGTCGAGTAGCAAAGTCTACGCCGACGGCTAGAATCCGCAAGAATGAAACGGAAAAAAGAACGCCCGACTCGCTGGGAGCCGGGCGTTTCCTTCAGGAGACAAACGACTCTAGCGGAACATCTCGATCACGAGGCCGCCTACCGCAAGCAGACCGACGCCGATGGCGACCGCAGCGACGGGCGTAATCGTTATCTGCTGCTTCCACCAGTGGGAGGCAGTACCAGGTGTCTCGGGAAGAGACGCCATAATGCGCTGCTGAACACCAACCGGGGTAACGCGGCGGCGGAGCATCTCGCTCTCGGCGTTGATTCGGGTCCAGAGCTCCACTTTCGACTTGCCCTCGACCTCGCTTGCGCGCATCACATCTACTTCGCCATCGAGCCAGTCGTGCAGCAATCCGTGACTCGAGCCGCCATTGAGCGGGACTTCGCGGTCATAGAGTTGCTCCGTGGACTTATCCTTCCGCTGAACAGGCTCGCGGCCCGCGATCTTATCGTTTCTGTCGAAACCGGCGTCATCGAGCATCATGCGTACTTCTCCTCAAGCAGTTGTTGGAGCGCCTCTCGCGCCCGATGCACTCGCATCTTTAGCGCGCCAACTGTCGTTTCAAGTAACAGCGCCATCTCTTCGTAAGACCTTCCCTCGACGTGCTTCATCACGAACGCTTCACGCAGCGAGGGAGCGAGTCTGGCCAGAGCAAACTGCAGGTCCGTACGCAGCTCGTTGCGATCCATCTCTTCTTCCGGCGTCGAGTACGTGGAGGGCTGATCGTCCTCGTCGTAGCTCACGTGCGTTCGCCGAATGTTCTTCAGCCAATCCTTGCACGAGTTAGCGACGATTCGAAACACCCAAGCGTCAAATCGGCCGCGAACTTCGCCCAAATGGTGATAGGCTTTAATAAAAGACTGTTGAAGTATGTCTTCCGCCACATCCGGGCTTCCGGTCATCCCCAGAGCGTGGCGGTACAAAGGATCGCTGTAGCGGGTTATCAGAACCCCGAACGCGTCCTTGTGGCCTGCCAGAACCTTGGAGATGATCTCCTGATCGGCATCAATTCCCGGCGCCTGACCATCCGGCGTCGAGCCTCCCGCACCCACTGTTTGGGCACCCTGATTCTGCAGCGGTGTGGCTGTCATCTTCACCCGCCTAATGTAATCCCTTTGCCGGCCCCTATATAGACCCAACTGGCAGGGG
Source organism: uncultured Gemmatimonadaceae bacterium (assembly GCA_955652635.1). GTDB lineage: Bacteria > Gemmatimonadota > Gemmatimonadetes > Gemmatimonadales > Gemmatimonadaceae > UBA4720. The sequence goes on along the minus strand of CATPBN010000145.1, from coordinate 13,418 downwards.
GAGAACACTTTATCACCGTTACGCACTCCAGACGAACATGGGCTCGTGGAAGCAACCAAGTTTAACGGAGCCGAACCACGTACAGGTGTTCACGGGCCATATCGCGGTGGTAATGCCTGCCCTCTCGCTCGCTGTCCGCGCGGTACCGACGATAGCTCTGCGTGAAGTGCGAAACCTTCCCGTCCACCGAGGCCGCGGCGAGCAAAGACTGCAGCGCGTCCGGCGCAAGGTGTCCTTCGGAATTGAAGCTCACTAGCGCATGCCTGGCTCCTGACGCGGCTAACAGTGCCGAAAACAGTTTCTTGACTCGCCGGCCATGCGACCACTGGCTTCTTCCCTCGCCGCCGGCGAGAAGTCCGACCTTTCCTCGAATCGCGGGCGCCGAATCGCTCCACCCACGTGCAAGAATCTCGGGTATGTGATAGTAGGCGACGTATTGTCTGGAATTGTACGGCGGGTCGATATAGACCAGATCCACCTCGCCGATTTGTTTCGCGGCGTCCGTCGCATCCATGAGATGCGCTTCGGCGGCCTGCGCTCCTTTGATCGGTTTCTCCGGAACTACGTCGAAGGCGCGTTTCGCATTCGGCTGCCACCGCTTCATGTATGACGCATAGACACCGGCCGTATTTGCCACTCTATCAGCCCCTTCAATGATCGCGGCGAGCAGCAAGTAGTAGTCGTCTTCGCCAATCTTTCCGTTTTCGCGCCAGCCCTCCAGCTCCTCGCGCGCGGCGTCGATTCGTCCAGCATTCTCCGGAGTGAAGTACATCCGGGCCGTCTTGGCGTCGCCTGTTGCGGGCGAAAAGTTCCGAGTGATGAAGCCCTCGCGCGGCGGAAGATCCGCGAGATGGCTCGCATGATCCTCCAGATTTTTGCCGGCGCTCTCCGCGACGACGTAGGCGCGCTGAAGAACGTACGATGACATGAGAAGATCGCTCGAGTGAACGCGCCAGCCATTCTTCTTGAGCGCCCGACTCACGCTGGCGGTCCCCGCGAACGCATCGTGAGCGGAGCCCACATCGATTCCGCTCCTTCTAAGCGTGCGAAGGATGAACGGAAGGAGCCGTGTTTTGTTACCGATGTACCTCATGATGCAAAGAGGGCGAGGTTCTTGGCCTCGCCCTCGTAGACAGGATCAGCGTTGTGTTACGGGCAAAGCTGCGCCGGCGAGAGCACCGGTCTTACGTTCTTCGGGATCTCGAATCCGTACTGCGTGTTGAGCGCATCCGCCGCTGCGTTCGCTATCGCCTGCTGTCCGTCTAATGTCGGATGAACTCCATCCAGACCTATGTACTGGCCAAACGGCCTGTTGCAGGTGAGGAAAGTGGACAGGCTGAAGTGAGTCTTTCTGGCGATGAAGTCGGCCAGCGCGGTGTTCAGCTCCAGATACGCCCACCCGTGACTTTGTGCCTCGGCTGCGATGTGCGTGTTCATCGCACGGATAAGGCCGTTCACGAACGCCGTATCCGATGGAGTGAGGATGAAATCAGCCGCGCTGGGGTTGTCCGTGCAGCTGAAGGTGTTCGGCTTCGGGGTCGCCAAGGCAGTGAGGACTTTCGAGAACGCAAAAATTGAATTGGTGCTGCCGTTGCAATCTGAAGAAACAGTGATGCCGAAGGACGCAAACGCGGCGCTGTCCCGATAGAAATCATCACCCGGATAGACACCAACGATGTTCGGGATCAGCGGTACGGAAAGGAGCAGCGCCTTCGCCCCCGTCTTCGTTATGCTGTCCACGATTGCATCGTACTGCGGCTGCCACACGCTCGTCGGATAAAATGTGTAGGTGTTGTCGGGCTGACGATACGCCGCCGCGGGAATGAGGATGCCGCTGGTAACGGCCCGGAGAGCTTCGTTGGCGCCAAGCTCCACCGACACGAGCGTCGGATTCTGAGCCATCATCGATGTTACCTGAGTCTTGCCGCTGGCAAGTATCGCTTTGTACAGGCGCTTTCGCTGATCGCTGTCGATCGTGGTCGGCGTGGTGACCGTCGACTCAGGAGTGACTCGGAGCGCATGGTACGTCGTCGCGCCGTCGACCGCGACGTTGTTGGTTGGCAGTTGCGTGTTGGCGATGAGAGCGCAGATCTGATCCGACGCGGCAATGGTGGGATACGATGCTCCGCTAAGGCGCTTCGGACCAAGTGAAATCGGGGGAATGATCGGCGAATAGCATCCCGGCCCCTGCAGCAGCGGCTCGGTAAATGACGGAGCGAAAGCCTGGTGCGCGAGGAGCGCCGGCCACGCGGTCTGCTGAGTGGCGTAATACACGCCCTCGTTCATGTATCCCATGCTCACGCTGGTGCCGAGCGAAACGTACTTCGCGAACGCTTCCTGCCCTTTGGGACCGGTGATATGGACGTTATCGCTCTTGCATCCCGCGAGGGACACGAGAAGGCCGATAGCACCAGCAGACAAGAACCGGGTACGCTTCATAGCAGATCCTCAAGGTGAGCAAACATCAGTGCCGGACGCGGCGGGCTGATAATATCTGACATCACTTAAAGGCGCGCCACCCCAGAGTTCGGATGCTGTGACCGTGCTCATCCAGCTTCGGAGGTGGAAACCGAATGCTGCCCGGAACGCTGGGAGCGACACCGGTAAGAGGAGATGCATCGCCGACTGCGAGAGCTTCCGCCACGCTCCTGACCAACCCACACGGAACGCCCGCCGATTGCAGTCGATCGATCCAATGCTGCGCGCCCATCTCTCGTACTCGTTCCGAAAGAACCGAGACAACTCTCTCACGGTTTCTTACTCGACCAGCATTCGTGTCGAGGGTCCCGTCATCGGCGAGATCATCCAGCCCTAAGGCGTGAGCGCACGCGCGCCATTGCCCGTCGCTCCCTACGGCGATGACGAATGGCCGGTCGGCTGCATCGAACAACTGATAGGGAACGAGATTGGGATGAGCATTCCCCCACCTTGCTGCGTCTTTGCCGGAGACGAGGACGTTCTGTGCGACGTTCACGAGCGCGGCACGAGCGCTGTCCGCGAGTGAGATGTTGACACGCCTCTTGTCACTCGAGAGTGATCCGCTCGCGCGCTCAGCCACCGCGGCGAGAATCGCGATCGCGGCGTCTTTCCCTGCCACGACATCGGCGAGCGCGACTCCAACTTTCATTGGAGCTCCATCGCGCTCTCCGGTGATTGCCATCCAACCGCACTCGGCCTGCATCACAAAGTCATAGCCCGGACGCGGGCTGCCCGGACCAAAACCGGAGATCGTGCACCAGATGAGCGAAGGGTTTCTGTCGAGCAGCTCGTCAGCGTCCAAACCAAGTCGCTCGAGAGCGCCACCGAGAAAATTCTCCAGAACCACATCAGCTTCGGCGATAAGGTCCTCAATCAGGCGGCGATCTTCCGCGATGGACAGATCCGCGGCAAGGCTCTTCTTATTCCTGTTGACCGAGATGAAGTAGGCGCTCTCCCCATCCGGGTCGAACGGTGGTCCCCATCCCCGAGTCTCGTCTCCAACCACCGGTCGCTCAACTTTGATGACGTCGGCGCCCAAATCGCCTAGTATCATTGAGCATACAGGTCCTGCGAGCACGCGACTCAAATCGAGGACTTTGAGCTTCATTTCGTAATTGGGGCGGGTTAATGTAGCGTGAGTGGCGCCAGACTGGCTCTAATAGTGCTCAAAATGGATCTAGCCGTGGTAGTGGGCGAATGTAGGTCACCCCACCTTGTTTTAGTCACGAAAAATCATATACTTAGCGCCGTTCGAGCCCCTTCATATGGGGTCAACCAGAACTCCTGCGATTTCACCCGTCAGCACCACCCTTCGGCTGACCGGAGCCCCTAAATGCCTGATAGAGAAAAGCCAGCAGTTGCTACTCCCACTGCACCTGCTCCCGCCGTCGGCACGGCAACCCCACCAGTAGTTCCACCCAGGCGTAGTCCCGGCCATCGCGGTGCAGACGTAAAAGATACCGTCGCCGAGATGGCGGCCAAGGCGCACGAGATAAGTCTTGAAGCGGGCAGCAAGATGGCTGCAGCCATGAAGGATGTCGTGGGCGCAGCTGCGGGACTCACCGGCCTCGTGCTCGAGAGCGCGCGCGACCTCCTCCAGTACATGGTGCGCCGCGGTCAGATGACGCAGGAAGAGGCCGACAAGCTGATGCGCGAAGTCGAGGTTTCGCATGCGAAGAGAAAGCCTTTCACTCCGCCCCCGGGTTCCGCCGCCAAGGCAGCCCCGAAGGTCGAGGCGACTCATGCACCCGCGGCACACCGACATCATGCACCAGCTCCGATCAAACACGCCGCGAAGCCCGCGGCGAAGCACGCTCCCGCCAAGAAGCCGGCGGCCAAAAAGACGACGATGAAGCCCGCGGCCAAGAAGCGTCCAATCAAGGCGTCGGCGAAGTCGAAGTCCAAAGCCTCCGGCAAGACCGCGAAAAGAAGGTAGGTCGTGGTCATACCGCGTGGCGATGCAGTGGCGCTCGCCCGCGCTCTGGTACAAATCGACTCGAGAAATCCCACCCTCGCTCCGGATTCGCCAGGCGAGGGTGAGTGCGCTCGGACCCTCGCCACCGTTCTCGACGAGTGGGGCTTTGCCGTTCAGTTGGTCGATGCCGTGCCCGGTCGCCCCAACGTGGTGGCGCGGATGGGCCCCCTCGAAGCGCCGGCGCTCATGCTCAGTGGGCACCTCGACGTAGTCGGCGTCGAGGGAATGATCCACCAGCCATTCTCCGCTGATCTTCAGAGTGGGCGGATCTACGGCCGAGGCTCCGCAGACATGAAGGGAGGTCTGGCTGCGATGTGCGCGGCAGCCGCAACCAGCGCGAACGGAAACTCCGAGCAACAGATCCTCATCGCCGCGGTCGTCGACGAAGAATACGAAAGCCTCGGCATGCGCGCGCTGCTCGCGGCGGGAGTTCGCGCTGAGCTGGCCATCATTACTGAGCCGACGAGGCTCGCCATCTGCCCGTCCCACCGCGGATTCGCCTGGTTCGATGTGGAGCTGAAAGGCAAGGCGGCCCACGGCAGCCGCCACGATGTGGGCATCGACGCCATCACTCATGCGGGCTTGCTTCTCGCCGAGTTGGACCGCCTCGAGCACACGAGGGAAACGGGACCCACGCATCCTTTGCTCGGCCGCGGCTCGCTCCATGCCTCGAAGATCCAGGGCGGAGTGGGGATGTCGACTTATCCCGAGCGCTGTAATCTGGCAATAGAGAGACGGACGATTCCAGGCGAGTCGGTCGAGAAGGCGACGCGCGAGATCACGGAGGCGTGCGCGCGGGTGAAGTCGGACCGTCCGGAATTCGACGCCCGCGTTACATTGAGTACTGCACAGCTTCCGAGCGATGTGCCGGTCGACGCACCAGTGGTGAGAAGGCTCGTCGGCGCGGTCGAGCGAGAAGGACTTCCCGTGAGCATCGAAGGGCTCTCCGCGTGGACGGATGCCGCGCTGCTGAACGAGGCGGGTATTCCTACGGTTTGCTTTGGGCCGGGAGACATTGCTCTTGCGCATGCAGCAGAAGAGTTCGTGCCGGTGGATGACATCGAGCGTGCGACGAGAGTACTCGCTCGCGTTGTCCGAGAGTGGTGCGGCGAAGAGTAGAGGGCGCGCGAGCAAGGAGAGGCATCATTGGCACAGTGGACCCACAAGCAGTACGACTTGCTCGAGCGCGCAATCACCAACGGCAAACGGATTTCAGCTTACCGGCGTGGAACGGAGTACATCGTCGTGCCGACGAGATTGCGCGTGATCAGCGGTCGCGAAGCCGTCGAAGCCACCAATCCGACCACCGGCGATGAGATGACGATCTATCTGGACGAAATGGATACCTTCGAGGTGGTGAAGTGACTCGCGCCAAGTCGGGCGATCTGGTCGCCATCTACGCCGATGAATCGTGCATCGGCAACGGACGCGACGGAGACAACCCCGGCGGCGCCGGCGGATTGATTGAATGGGTTCATCCCGAATCCAATGAGGTCACGCGCTGCGACTACTGGATCTCCGAGCCGTCCACTACCAACAACCGAATGGCTCTTCGCTCCGTGATTGAGGCGTTCCGAGCGATTTCGAGAAATGGCAATTCGTATCGTGTTGTCTTCACGAGCGATTCGAAGTACATCGTGATGGGAATGAACGAGTGGGTTCACGCCTGGAAGGCGCGAGACTGGAAGAAGAAGGGCGGACCGATTCTGAATCTGGAGCTTTGGAAAGAAGCCCTGGCGGCTGCTTCATCGCACGAATTTCAGTTTAGGTGGGTAGGGGGCCATGAGGGCCACCCGCAGAATGAGTACGCGGATTTTCTGGCCACGCGCGCGGCCGAGGAACAATCGAATTCAGGCGGGTTACGGGAATCGGAGTTCGAGAACTGGTTGACGAAGCACCAGGAAGGGCCGCTCCGCTTGAAGGAAACCGCTCCTTTCCCCGATCTTCATTCATTCCAGCCGAGTAAGCGAGCATGGACGACCTAGACCGACTGTTTCAGCGACTGGTGCACAACATCCGGAACGGGCACGCTGAATATCTGAGCGTGCCGTTCACCGTGCAGGAGCTGTACGACACTCTCGTTCCCTACAGACACTACCGCCGCGATCTCGGCATAGAAACGAATCAGGATTACGAAGCAGCGGTGATGCGGCTGCTGGCCGGAGAGAACGGATACGTTCGCGCCGATCAGTCGATGCAGGACCGGCTGAAGGAGGAATTGGCCTCCCAGCATCCGGATCTCGGCGCGTTTCGCGACTACGCTGAGACACGAATCTCTCTCGTCCCTGGTGCCGTGCAGAAGCTTGGGGTCTCGATCCCAACCCAGAACGCGGGCGGATATTCGGTCGGAACGCTGGCAACCGGCGCTACCGGCGGCAACGGATCGACCGACAGCACGACCTTCTCGGTTCCATCGATCTCGACGATGGAACAGTCCGAGGGCTGTCGCTTTTGCGGTGGCACTCTTCCCCAGGGCAGGCCGGTGATCTACTGCCCGCACTGCGGTCAGAATCTCGCGGCCAAGCATTGCGAAGGATGCGGCGCGGAGCTCGATCCGGTGTGGAAGTTCTGCGTCAATTGCGGAAAGAAATCGTAATCCGCCGAGGCTGACGATGACCGCGCGCGCAGCATCCGGAAGCGTCGTCTTCCTTTCCGCGGTCCGGACTCCATTCGGCACCTTCGGCGGCAAGCTGAAGGATTTCTCTCCAGTCGATCTGGCGGTCCATGCGTCGAAGGCGGCGATCGAGCGAGCTGGAGTCGCTGCCACCGACATTTCCCAGACAATCTTCGGCAACGTTCTTTACACCACCAAGGACTCGATCTACTTCGCGCGGCACGTTGCGCTCAAGAGCGGATTGCGCCAGGAGACTTCGGCCCTAACGCTGAATCGGTTGTGCGGTTCCGGCTTTCAGGCAGTGGTGAGTGGAGCGCAGGAAATAATTCTCGGCGACGCCGAGCTTTGTCTCGTCGGCGGTGCCGAGTCGATGTCGCAGGCTCCGCACGTCACTCGCGGCCTGCGGTGGGGAACGCCGCTCGGTAGGGCCCCGGTCATGGAGGACGTTCTCTGGGAGGGGCTCACCGATTCGTACGTCGGACTTGGAATGGCCGAGACCGCCGAGAACCTCGCCGAGCTATACAAGCTCGATCGCGGCTGCGTCGACGAGTTCGCGCTGAGATCGCAGCAGCTCTCCAAAGCGGCGTGGGATGAAGGAGTGTTCGACGACGAAGTCGTGCCTGTTCCCATTCCCAACCCGAAAACCGGAAAGGTCGATGAGCTCGCGAGGGACGAGCACATGCGTCCGGACACTTCGGCCGAGAAGCTCGCCGCACTCAAGCCCGCCTTTCGAAAGGGGGGGATCGTCACTGCTGGAAACGCATCCGGGATCGGCGACGGAGCTGCCGCGCTGGTAATCGCGAGCGAAAAATTCGCGCACGACCGGGGACTCAAGCCCCTGGGACGGTTGGTTTCATGGGGAGTAGTGGGTGTCGATCCCGCGGTCATGGGCATCGGACCGGTGCCCGCATCCAAGGCCGCACTCGCTAAAGCTGGTCTCTCCATCGACGATATGGATCTGATCGAGGTGAACGAAGCCTTTGCGGCGCAGACGTGTGCCGTCGAGCGCGAGCTGTCGCTACCGCGAGAGAAACTGAACGTACACGGAGGAGCGATCGCGTTGAGTCATCCGCTTGCAGCGTCCGGAGCGAGAATCACGGCCCATCTACTGCATGCGTTGCGTGCGCAGGGAAAACGCTACGGCCTGGGAACCGCGTGCATCGGCGGCGGTCAGGGAATAGCCGTGGTGCTTGAGTCCATACATTAGACCGAGCTGGTCGGAGCGAAAGAGGAAGATTATGACGCAGCTGATTCGGATATTTGCGGTGGCAAGCGCCGCCACGATTTTGGCCTCGTGCGCATCGGTTGGAGGAGGTGCAGGCGGGACTGCAACGAACGGCGGCGCTGGGCCGGCCGATCAAACCGCCGGCGCGCCGAACGCCGTCTGGCCGATCAAGACGCGTGAGCACGTGGACCTCTGGCTGCACGGTTTCGCGCTGCTACAGGAAGACACGACCTTCGTCCCGTTTTTCAAGCGCGGGTACAGCACCAGCATGATCGTCCTGAAAAACAGAGCGAACGTGGTGACGCAGCTCGACGCGAATCGCGACCGGCTTCGCGCCCGACTCGCGGCCAATCCACAGCTGGTCAACGCCCAGTTCGTGCCGCTCTCTTTTTCCTCATGGGCCGAGATGTCGCAGGTAGCCGATCTATTTATCCGAGCGGGAGGAGACCCGCGTGCTGCGTCGTCCCAGCAGCAGGCGGGCGCAATCGCCTTTCTCGCCGCCTATTTCCCGACCGCGGCAGATCGCGACTGGTTTCGCCTCTTCATGCAATCCCTCACCGACGAGAGCGACAAGTTCTATCACTCGTACTGGGGCGAGCAGCAACGCGAGCGCAGAAATGTCCTCGATCTGGTGGATACGCTCTGGCAGAGCAAATATCGGCCGAGGATCCAGCGATTCCTGAACAACACGCAGCAGGCCCAGGGGGATGTCCTGCTATCCCTGCCATTGGACGGCGAAGGACGATCGCTGACGAACGGAAAGCAGGCGAACACGTTCACCGTGTCCTTCCCCGACCGCCCGAACGACGCGGCGCAAGCGATCTATGTTATCTCGCACGAAGCAGTGTCCGGTATTGCCAGTACCGCGGTGAAGGACAACATCACGCCGGAGCAGGCCCGAAGCGGAATCGGAGAGCGCTACCAGAGCGCGGCGGCCGTTCGCGGCGGAGCGCTTCTCCTTCAACGAACCTCGCCAGAGCTCGTCGACGGATACATGCGCTACTACCTCAACTCGGTGAATCGGGCGCCTGGCGCGAACCTGCAGGCGACGTTCACGGCGACGTTTGCGCTGCCGGATACGATCCGGGACGCACTTACCCGTCAGCTCGATGTGGTACTCGGAGGGATTTAAGCAGATATAATTCTGCATGGCCGATGAGAAGTCTTCGCTCCCCGCACGACAGACGCTGCTCGACAGACAGGCTCTCGAGCGGGTTCTCGCACGGGCGGCGGAGCTCCAGGGCGCTGGCGCGCTCCCTGATTCCAGTGATCTCATCACCGAGAGTCAGCTCCTCGACATAGGAAACGAAGTCGGCCTCAATGCCGCCACCATAAATCAGGCGCTGGCCGAAGAACGAACGCGCATCAATGTCCCCGAGGAACGGGGACTAGTCGCCCAGATCGCCGGCGCCGGATTCGCGACGGCGACAAGGACCGTTCCTGGAACCCCGCGCGATGTGCTTGCCGCCATCGATTCCTGGATGCAGCGGGAGGAATGTCTCCAGGTTCAGCGCCGATTCTCCGATCGCATCACCTGGGAACCGCAGCGCGGGTTGTTCGGCAAGCTGCGAAGAACTGTGAACCTCAGTGGACATGCCTACTATTTGGTAGATGCGAGACAGGTTTCGGCGACGGTTCTTCCCGTTGATTCCACGCGTGCGGTAGTGCGCCTTGATGCTGACATTCATCCGAGTCGCTCGAGACGGGTCGGATTTGGCGGGCTGCTCGTAGGCGCCGGCGGCGTAGCTGGAGGTCTCGTTGGTCTTGGGCTCGTCATCGCGCATCTACCGATTCTGATCGCAGCAGGCGCGGCCATGGTTCCATTTGCGGGCGGCACGGCCGGCGCTTACAAGGTCGCACGCAGCCACCGTACTGTTCTGTCGGGAGTGCAGCTCGCGCTGGAGCAAGTGCTCGACAGGCTCGAGCACGGTGAGTTTACACGGCCACGCTTACGAGGAAGATGAAAGAGATAAAAAAGGTCGGCGTCCTTGGCGGCGGACTAATGGGGAGTGGAATCGCGCAGGTATCGGCCACCGCCGGATTCCCAACCATCGTTCGCGAGGTCTCCGACGCACTCTCCGCAAGAGCGCGACAGTCCATCGAGAAATCCCTCACCAGGGGCATTGAGCGCGGGAAGACGACGGAGGCCCAGCGCGACACCGCGCTGAAGAATCTGCGGTTCGTGACTGACGTGAAGCAGCTTACCGATTCTGATCTTTTCATCGAGGCCGTCGTCGAAGATCTCGCTGTGAAGAACACTCTCTGGTCCCAATTGAACGAGATCGCCAGGCCCGATGCTATTTTTGCCTCGAACACCTCGAGCCTGACCATCATCGCCATGGCGACAGCGAGCGGGCGCCCCGATCGAATGCTGGGTCTCCACTTCTTCAATCCGGTACCGTCCATGAAGCTCGTGGAAGTCGTCCGCACGATTACCACCAGTGAAGACACGGAGCAGCGGGCCATCAGGTTTGTGAAGGCGCTGGGCAAGGAGCCGATCAGAGCGAAGGACAACTCGGGATTCGTGGTAAACCTTCTGCTTATCCCGTACATGCTCGACGCCATCAACGCGCTGGAGTCCAACGTCGCGTCCGTCGAGGACATCGACAAGGGAATGCAATTGGGGGCCGGCCACCCAATGGGACCATTTACTCTTTTGGATTTCGTAGGCCTGGATACGGCCTATAAGATCGCGGAGATCATGTTCGCCGAGTATCGCGACCAGCGATACGCTCCCCCGCCACTGCTCAAGCGCATGGTGCTCGCGGGGATGCTCGGCAAGAAATCCGGAAAGGGATTCTACGATTATTCGGTGAATCCTCCGCGCGTAAGCAGCCTCGGGCTCTGATGCTCGCCCCGGTGGACGGCGTCGCCGCGTTGTGACTCCACCAGGATTTCGCGGGGCGTACCGCGAAGACGAGCTCGCCCGCGCAGTTTATTCTGAAGCGGCAGGAATCGCGCGCGTGATTCCGACAGCAGTAGCGGTACCCGCAGATGCGGACGATGTAGTGATGTTGGTGAGATGGGCGGCAGAGACCGGAGCGAGGCTGATTCCGCGCGGCTCGGGTAGCAGTATGTCGGGCGGCGCGATCGGGAAAGGCGTCATCGTCGATCTCTCTCGCATCAACCGCCTCGGTAAATTCGACGAGAGGGGGCGAACGGTGTGGGCCGACCCGGGTGTTCTCTGGTCGACCTTGGATGTCGCGGCAAGAAAGCGCGGCCTCCGGCTGCCCGTCGATCCGTCGAGTGGGACCTTCTGCACTCTTGGCGGAATGGTTTCTACGAATGCGTCGGGTGCTCATACTCTTCACTACGGATCCACGCGTGCCTGGGTGAACGCGCTCGACTGCGTCTTCAGCGACGGTGATCGGGAAGTCATCACGCGTGGGGAGACAGCCCCCAAACGCGTCGGTGCCATCGCCCGGTTCCTTCGTGACGCACACGGAGAGATAGTCGCGATAGACAAGCGCCGACCCGTCCTTCACCCGGGTGTTCGTAAGGAGTCTTCCGGCTACGCCGTCCATGAGTACGCCACCAACGCAGACCTCGTCGATCTGCTCGTGGGCAGCGAGGGCACGCTGGTAATCATCGTCGGAATCCAGTTCTCCCTTTCTCCGCTGCCGGCGGCGACGAGCAGCGTGGTCGGCTCTTTCTCCTCGCTGGAAGAAGCGACCGCAGCCGCCATGATGGCTGTCGATGCCGGGGCCAGCGCGTGTGAGCTTCTCGACCGAACCTTTCTCGCTTATGCCGCGAGCGCTCCAAACGCGGATCCGGTGCTCCGCGAAAGGATGGAAGGTGCGGCGGCCATTCTCCTGGCCGAGGTCGAAGGTGGGAGCGCCGAAGCGGCAGCCGCGGGTGCGGAAGATCTCGCCATCGCTTTCAAGGGCGCTGGAGCGATGGACGTCGATATCGCGCTGACGCGCGAGAGGGAGCTCGATCTCTGGGAGCTCCGTCACGCAGCGAGCCCAATCCTCGCCGCGCTGGATCAGTCGACGTCGATGCAGTTCATAGAGGACGGCGCGGTGCCGCTACCGCGACTGCCCGAATACATAGAAGGCGTGCGGCAGTCGCTTTCCGCACGACACGTGAGCGGAGTCATCTTCGGACACGCGGGCGATGCTCATGTTCACGTGAATCCGCTCGTGGACGTGCGGGAGTCGGATTGGCGCGAAAAGGTCAACGGCCTTCTCGACGACGTCGTCGCCCTCACGGCCCGGCTCGGAGGGACGCTCACCGGCGAGCACGGCGATGGCCGTCTCCGCACGCCCTTGCTCGATCGAGTCTGGCACAAGGACGCTCTGCGGGCGTTTGCGCTGGTGAAAAAAGCCTTCGATCCCGCGAATATCTTCAACCCCGGAGTGAAGGTCCCGCTTCCCAACCAGAAGCCGATCGAGGACATCAAGTACGATCCTTTGCTTCCTCCGCTCCCGCGAGAGGCGCGAGCAGCGCTCGACAGCCTGGTGAAGACCCGAGCATACGATCAATTCCGGCTGTCCTTGATCCGCGGTTCGTCTTAGCTTTCTGCCGCTCGCCGAAGTTGAGCGCCACGGAGTTTGAAGCCCGCAGCCCACGGCCGGCCCGCCGACAGCCCCTGGCAGGTAGTCTTCGGTTGTAGTTTCCCTTCACCGAAAATTTCCTTGTACTACACAGAGCCAGTCTTATCTCTCCTCTCGCGCCCGACCTTTCTCGAGCCCGATCATCTCAAGGTGCACTGGCTCGGTGAGAGCACCGATGGCGAGAAGCTCGCAGAGTTCGCCGGGCGACTCTGCTACATGAGTCAGAAGAATCCAGCGAGCCGCGCGACCCGGGAGTACTTGGAGAACATCAAGAAGCAGGGGCATGGAAGCGTGCTCGAGCACGCGAACTACTCGCTTCTCCTCGAAGGGGTGAGCCGGTCGCTGACCCACGAGCTGGTGCGGCACCGGGCCGGATTCGCCTACAGCCAACTCAGTCAGAGGTACGTCGACGAGTCGCAGGCGAACTTCGTGGTTCCTCCGGCGATCGTCGGAGACGAGATCCTCGAGAAGGAGTGGCAGGCACAGGTGGATGAGGCGCAGCGGAGCTACGTCCGGCTGGTAGAGCACCTGATGGAGCGCTACGGATGGGTCCCCGACAAGGTCCACCGG
>CATPBN010000144.1 GCA_955652635.1 uncultured Gemmatimonadaceae bacterium | reverse complement strand
AGGGGAACACCATTGCCGATTCCCTTCGCCATCGTCACGAAATCAGGCACGACGTCGAAATTCTCGAATCCCCAGTAATGATCGCCGGTGCGTCCGAAACCCGTCTGCACCTCGTCGGCGATACAGAGTCCCCCGTGCTCGCGGGTGATCCGGTACGCCTCACCCAGATAATTCCGTGCTCCATGCGTTGCTCCGCCCACGCCCTGGATCGGCTCGGCGATGAATGCCGCGATCCTTCCCGGCGTCGAGTAGCGGATGATTTCCAGAATGTCTCCGGCGCTCTTCGATGCGATCTCTTCGGGCGAGCCAGAGAACTGACTGCGATAAGGATCCGGAGAGACCGCGTGATGGACGCCAATCGCGCCCGGTACAGGGAATTTCCAGGTGTTGTGGGACGTGAGTCCCATCGAGCTTGGTGAGCCGCCGTGATAGCCGTTGCGTAGAGCGATGACATCGGTGTTGCCCGTGTAAAGGCGGGCCATCGTCACGGCGAGATCATTCGCCTCGCTCCCATCGTTCACGAAGTAGGTCACATCGAGACCCTTCGGCATCTTCGACGCGAGCTTCTTCGCCAGCAGTGGGAAATTGGGGTGAAGATAGATCGTCGTCGCGTGTTGCAGGGTTTCGACCTGTTTCTTGACAGCGGCTACGATCTTGGGATGGCAATGGCCGCACGACACCGTGACGATGCCGGCAAACATGTCGAGGTAGCGCTTTCCGGTTTCGTCGAACAGCCACTGCATGTAGCCCTCGACAATGAGGAGGGGCTCACCATACAGTGTAAAGATTGCCGGATTCGTGTACTTCTTACGCATCGCGAGAAGTTCCGCGCGCGGCGGCCCCGTATACGGCTTGGGCTTGTGACTGCACGGGGGCATCTCGAGCCGCGCTGATTTCGCGCGCCCACCTTTGCTCGGTGCGGCGCGATCGACGGTGGGTGAAGTGCGAGCGACTGTCACGAGCTAAGCCCGCACCGGCACTTCGTCGGGCTGCGGCGACGCGTACCCTTCGACGCCTTCGTAGCCCGAGTGATAATCCGCCGAGTCGGGGCGCCTGATGTCAGACTGAAGGACGATTCTGTCGCGGCGAATCCCGCGGAAGTCTTCGATGCGCTTCCACCCGTCCTTTACGTGCTGTTCGAGGAACCTGTCGAGACCGGACAGAAGTCGCTTGATGACGTTGGGGCCAACTGCCTGGTCGAGCATCGCGGCAGTGCACACCTGAACCGTCCCACACCCGAGCAAAAAGTAGGACGCGGCCTGGTTGAAATCGGAGACACCTCCAATTCCCGAAAAGCTCTTGTCCGGAAATGCCTTGGTCAGCTGCGCCATTTTCGCCAGGGACAGCGGGAGGATCGCCGGCCCGCCAAGTCCACCGCTGGACACGAAGCCATCGACGTTGATCTCGAACTCGAGCGTCTCCGGATCGATGAGTGGAATGGAGGGAAACGTGTTTGATGAGACGATCGCGTCGGCGCCGCCACGAAAACACGCAGCTGCCTCAACGACGATCTCCGCGGTGGCCGGAGTGAGCTTGCACCATACAGGAACCTTTGCCACCTCTTTCACTGCTTCCGTCACCACGGAGCAGAGACCCTGGTCCTTTCCGATGTTGGATCCCATGTCGCGGCGATCCATGTGCGGACAGGAGAAGTTGAGCTCGAGGCCGTCTGCGCCTTCTCCCTGCGCGGTCTCAGCCAGCTCCTGCCAGTGTCGCAGCTCTTTATCGTTTCCCGATCCAGCCATGATCGATGCAATCAGGACCTTGTTCGGAAACGCATCCTTGATGCGACGTATCCGCGGTGCCCACCACTCGAGGGTCTTGTCCGAGATCAGCTCCCAGTTCC
This sequence comes from uncultured Gemmatimonadaceae bacterium, assembly GCA_955652635.1. Classification (GTDB taxonomy): domain Bacteria; phylum Gemmatimonadota; class Gemmatimonadetes; order Gemmatimonadales; family Gemmatimonadaceae; genus UBA4720. The sequence goes on along the minus strand of CATPBN010000144.1, from coordinate 3,554 downwards.
ACGATGAGTGCAAGGCGGCACCCGGGCGCTTTTTCATGGAGACGTTCGCGTCTTCAGCGGTGGTGCGCATGAACTTGGCCTTCGCGCCATAGACATTCACGACCGGGTGCAGGCCGATTGTCTTCGTCACGACCCCACCCCACCCTGCCTCAAAGGCGCGAGTAATGTTGGATTCAGACTCGGTCGGCGGCGCCGACGAAAGCAGAAAGGGATTCTCGAACTGAATCCCCGTGAATGTCACGGATCGATCAACGCTCATACAACCTCCTCAGGACATCCAATTGGTTCCGCTTTCCTTGTTCCACTTCGTCGTCATCTTCTTCGCCTGCGTCCAGAATTCGATCGAACCCCGTCCAGTTATGTCGCCGACTCCGAACTTGGAGTCGTTCCACCCGCCGAATGAGAACGGCTCGCGCGGAACAGGCACGCCGACGTTCACCCCCACCATTCCAGCACTCGCGTGCTCCGTGACGTAGCGCGCGGTAGCGCCGCTTTCAGTAAACACCGAGGCCGCATTTCCATAGGGGGACGCGTTCTCTACCTTGAGCGCTTCGTCGACGTCTTTCGCTCGAATAATCACGAGCACGGGGCCGAAGACCTCTTCCTGCGCTATGCGCATATCGGGAGTGACGTGATCGATGATCGTCGGGCCAATGAAGTAGCCTTTCTCCTTTCCCTTCACGATGGTGCGGCGCCCGTCCACCAGGACCTTCGCGCCGGCCGCTTCCGCTTCGCCGATGTATTTCTCTATCCGCTCTCTTGCGGCAACAGAGATCACCGGACCGATGTCCTTCCCCGGAATGATCTTCCTGGCGTGATCCACCATCCGCTCGATGATGTGATCGGTCTTCGACACGGCGACCATCACCGATGCGGCCATGCACCGCTGTCCAGCGCAGCCGGACATGGAGGCGACGACGTTGCTGGACGTCATCTCCTTGTCGGCGTCGGGCATGACGATCAAATGGTTTTTCGCGCCGCCGAGCGCCAGGCAGCGCTTGAGAGTGGCGGTGGAACGACGATAGACGACCTTCGCGATCTTCGTCGAACCAACAAAGCTGACCGCGGCTATCCCGGGATGATCGCAGATTCCTTCTACCGCCTCCTTCCCGCCGTTCACGATCTGAAGAACTCCCTCGGGCAAACCTGCCTCCTTGAGCAGCTCCGCAATCCTGCCGGCGCTCAACGGCACCAGCTCCGACGGCTTCAAGATGAGACAATTGCCGAGCGCGATCGCGTTGGGGATCGACCAGTTCGGCACCATGTTGGGAAAGTTGAAGGGTGTGATCGCTGCGACCACGCCCAGGGGATACCGCTCGATGCGGCATTCCACTCCGCGACTCACTTCCAGAACTTCGCCGGGCGCGATCTGGGGAAGCGAGCACGCGAATTCGCACAGCTCCGCCGATTTTAGAACCTCCGCGCGCGCCTCGCTCGCGACCTTGCCGTTTTCTTCGGTGATCAGCGCAGCCAGCTCGTCGATGTTCTTTTCGAGGAGCGTCTTGTAGCGATAGAAAACCTGAACGCGTTCCTTGAGGGGAGTCGCGGACCAGGCAGGGAAAGCCTTTTCCGCGCTCGCGACTGCGGCGTCCACGTCGTCCTGGGTCGAAAGTGGGACGCGAGAGATGACGCTGCCATCGCTCGGGTTGAGGACCTCGATGAATGGCCGGTCGGTGCCGACGAATGAGCCGCCGACGTAGTTCCGCACTTCTGGGTACTTCATGGTTCCTCCGCCCAGCGGAAGCGCGACGGAAATCCCTCGACCGGTGGACGAGGGATGAAAAGCTCTACGGGTGGTTATTTCGAAGATGCGCGAGCGCGGCGCGCGTTGCAAGCTCTAGCCACGAGACAACTTACGACGATCGTCACCGCCATCGGTTCTCCCGCCGCCGGTCGTGGTTTCGGCTGGCTCTGCCGTGAAATTCGACGTCTTCCTTGCATGCGATCGCGGCACGAAGCATGATGCTCCTGACGGAATGCAACACCTCGAACTGCAAACCGGAACTGGATGACAGATCCCGCGACACCAGCACAGCAGACGCCCGAAGTCTTGCCTCGTGTCGATCTTGGCATGTCGATCACAATCGCTGCAACCATCTCGCTGGTCTCGGCGATTCTGGTTGCGGGCGCGACCTACGAGGTAATCAGAGGAACGCTCTCCTCGGGCATGACGCGATTGCTCGCCGTCGTTTCGCTACTCTCGCTCGTCGGAATGTTTTACGGACTGTTCGAGTTGGCGCTCGCCGTCATTGCGACGACAGCGGAGCGCAGAAGGCAGGCGAGAGAAGTCACAGAGCGGCGACACGGAGCCCGCGCGCGAAAGCCGACGCCTCACTAAGAAAAAAGATCGGTCGTGGGTCGAACTTACCAGCGATAGTGCGCGAACGCTTTGTTCGCTTCGGCCATCCGGTGCGTGTCTTCCTTCTTCTTGACTGCGTTGCCTTCGCCCTTGCTCGCAGCGATGACTTCGGCGGCCAGCTTTTCGGCCATCGACTTCTCGTTGCGGCCGCGTGAGAAGGTGATCAGCCAGCGCATCGCGAGCGCGGTGCGACGATCGGGGCGAACTTCGACCGGCACCTGGTAGGTGGCACCACCGACGCGCCGGCTCTTCACTTCGACGGCCGGCTTGAGGTTGGTGAGAGCCTGCTTGAAGATCGTGACGCCAGGCTGGCTGGTCTTGTTCTCGACGATGTCCATCGCGCCGTAAAAGATTCGTTCGGCAGTCGACTTCTTGCCCTCGTACATGATGGCATTGATGAACTTCGAGACCGTCTGGCTATCGTAGCGAGCGTCGGGTAGGATCGGGCGCTTGATGGACTTCTTGCGGCGGCTCACTTTTTCTTAGCTCCACTCGCACCGGCGGCGCCGGCGGCCTTTGGTTTCTTGGTGCCGTACTTGGAGCGGCTCTTGTTGCGGCCGTTTACGCCCGACGCATCGAGCGAGCCGCGAACGATATGGTATCGCACGCCCGGGAGATCCTTAACGCGGCCGCCGCGGATGAGCACGATCGAGTGCTCTTGCAGATTGTGGCCTTCGCCGGGGATGTAAGCGGTGACTTCGAATCCGTTCGTAAGCCGCACGCGCGCCACTTTGCGAAGCGCCGAGTTGGGCTTCTTCGGTGTGGTGGTGTAGACGCGAGTGCAGACGCCACGTTTTTGGGGATTGGACTTCAGCGCCGGCGCCTTTTCCTTTTTCTGGACGTCGCGGCGGCTCTGACGGACTAGCTGGTTGATTGTCGGCATTAAACCCTGAACGTAATTCTGCGGTCGCCCTATTTGGGGGCAGACTAGCCTATAAAGTTAGGCGGCACAGCGGGTTGTGTCAACCGACTGGCTCGCGCATCGCTGACGACCCACGGGGGCGATAACCCCTCGCGCGCGTTTCTTTGTGGATCGTCGCGGTCAGTCGGGAGGGAGCGTGAGCAGTGAAGCGCGCGCAGCGCGATTCCGCTCGCTCGCCACCCTATGACGAGCGCTACGATGAGTCCGGCCAAGACAAGACCAACAACGACCCAGAGAATCGTTCAACCTCCATAGAAACGAAAAGCCGCCGGT
>CATPBN010000143.1 GCA_955652635.1 uncultured Gemmatimonadaceae bacterium | reverse complement strand
CCTGAGAGCCGGACGCCTTGGCAGCGCTGCCAGTATTGGGAGCGTCACCACCCGAAGGTAGGCGGAAGAACTCCTCAATGCAGACGCTCACCATGCGCGTGAGCAAGTCGTTGCGCTCCGATCCTGGCCGGAACCCCACGTCGTTCGCTGCGTCGGTTAGCGCAAGCTTGAACGCGATGACAAAATCTTCGGGCGCGAACGTCAGCTTTTCGGGCGCCGAACAGATTTGATGAATGATCGCGCGCTGGTCAGAGGTGACGGCACGTCCTGTTTCATGCAGCCTGAGCGCCGTTCGCAACAGCTCTTCATGGTGCTGAGGAAGTCTCCACCGCCAAGGCTGCGCGTTCGATCCGTTTGAAGGCGTGGTCATCGTCACCTATCCCTCCGGAGAAACCGTTGATTCCAATGCCATATTAAACGCCGGTTTATCGCGCGCAAGAGTAGAATCGACAAAGAGTTACAGGCTCAACTTTGTACGCGGGCGTACAAACTGGAGCCTACCTTTTCGTGGCTGCTTGGGCAGAACAAAAGGCCAAGTCAGCTCGGCGTCATGGCCTGCGCAATCGCCTGAAACCACGGAGTCCGCCGGATCGATTCGAGATCCGGATCGTTCGCCATCGACTCCTTGTGGCCGAAACCGTTTCGGACTGCGCGCTCCAAGTGGGCGAGGGCGTCCTCGCGCTTGTCCATCAGAGCGTACATGCAGGCGGCGTTGTAGAGTATGAGCGGATCGTCGGGCTCGATCGAGAGGGACATCGTCGCGAACTCGAGGGCCCGGGGAATGTTCCCAAGCTTCATCAGCGTTGTCGCGCCGAGGTTGTACGCGCGCGCGTGATCCGGGTCCATGTCGAGTCGCTGCTCGATCAGCTTCATGGCCCTTCGCCTCGCCGCGTTTGCTTCGGCCCTCATTCCCATACCGGCGTAAGCTCCGCCGAGAAAAGCAGGAGCTTGGAAATTGTCAGGCTCCAGAAGCGCAGCACGTTCGAGCATCTTCGCCGCTTCGGCGTGCCGGCCCTGGTACATGAGGGCCCTGCCGAAGAAATAGAAGGCATCGAACAACTTTGGATCGTGCTGAATCGCCGCCTCGAATTCCTTTTCTGCGTCCCCAAGCTTCTCGGCGATCCTCAGCGCGAATGCCCTGGCCAAATGGGCCTCCGCGAGACCCGGCGCCAGCTCCAGTGCTTTCTTGCTCGCGACATCGGCCTGCATGGAGTTGACTGTCCGCGAGTCGAAATAGATGTAGAGGAGCGAGTACGCTATCGCGACACCGGCGTAGGCAAGCGCGTAGCTCGGATCGGTCTCGATCGCCTTCTCGTACATCTGCACCGCGTATTCGAGGCTCTTTCGCCGATGTTGATGAAAGAATTTGCGCCCGCGCAGATAGTAGTTGTACGCGTCTATGTCGACGGTGTGCACCTTTCCCATCGCCAGCTTTTCACCCTCGCTCAGAATCACTCGCAGCGATTTGACGATGGCCCGGGATATGTCGTCCTGAATCGCGAAAATGTCCTCCATCTCGCGATCGTACTGCTCGGCCCACAGATGATAGCCGTCGGCGGCGTTGATAAGCTGCGCCGTGATGCGGAGCTTGTTGCCCACTTTCCTCACGCTTCCTTCCAGAACGGTCGACACCTTGAGCTTGCGTCCGATCTCGCTGATATCTTCATTCTTTCCCTTGAAGGTGAACGAAGAGGTCCGCGAAGCGACGCGCAGCGACTGGATCCTGGTGAGCGCGTTGATGATTTCTTCGGCGATGCCATCGGCAAAATACTCGTTGTCCGCGTCGGCACTCATGTTCGTAAATGGCAGCACCGCGACAGACTTCGCCGCCGACACTGTGGGCGGAGGCGTAGTGTATATAGTGATCGGCGCGGCGAGGGCGCCGGGGCCAATCGCCTGGGCAAACAACGCCGTGCTCTTGTAGCGCTTTGCCGGATCGGGTGACATCGCCTGGGTAAGCGCCACCTCTATGGATTCGGGGACTCCTTCCCTCAACGTCCCGATTCGCGGCGGCGCATCCTTGAACCGTTGGGCGAACGCTTCGACGTCGGTCATGCCGCTGAATGGGCGCTCTCCCGCCAGCATCTCGTAGAGAACGACGGCGAGGCTGTATTGGTCGGCACGACCGTCGACTTCGCGCGCACCAGCGGCCTGTTCCGGCGCGACATAAGCGGGCGTGCCGAACAACGCGCCGCTCTTCGTGATGCTGTGCTCTCCGGTATCGATTGCGGTTTTCGCGATGCCGAAATCCATCACCATCGCTTCGCCCTCGTACATCATCACGTTCTCGGGCTTGATGTCGCGATGGACGACGTTCTGCCTGTGCGCGTAGTCGAGCGCGGAGGCAATCGATAACGCGTGTCGAATCGCTTCATCGATCGGGAGCTGGCTCTCCCGCTCGAGTCGCTCGCGCAATGACTCGCCTTCGACGTATGGCATCACGTAATAGAGGAATCCTTCGATCTCACCGGAGTCGAACAGCGGAAGGATGTGAGGGTGATTCAGTCGGGCGACGACCTTGATCTCGCGCAGGAACCGCTCTGGCCCTACCGACTCTGCCAATCCGGAGTTGAGCACCTTGACTGCGACGACGCGGTCATGCTTGGTATCCTGGGCCAGACATACCGTCGCCATCCCTCCGCGGCCGAGCTCGCGATCGATCGTGTACGTCGGAGCGAGTAGCTCCCGGATGCGGTTGATGGGGAGTGCCAAGCCAAGCCCCTCGGTCCTGTCTCCCCAACATGAGACCGCCGTGGAGCAGGGTCAAGCTCCCGCAGCTTCGACTGACCGACGCGCCGAGATCCCTGCTACCCGACGAACAGCTAGGCAGGCACCTCCTCGTGCGGCTCTTCGTGAAACACATCGTACAAAACCGGAAGAACGAGCAGCGTGAGTATCGTCGAGGTTACGAGTCCGCCGACAATGACCGTTGCAAAAGGACGAGTCGTTTCCGCGCCTACTCCGCGGGAGAGCGCGGCTGGTAACAACCCGAGCGCGGCCATGAGCGCCGTCATCACAACCGGTCGCAGACGATCGTCGGTACCGAGTCGAAGCGCGTCGCGCGTGGAATGTCCTTCGTGGCGAAGTCGGTTGAACTCAGTCACCAGGAGCACGCCGTTCTGTACCGAGATGCCGAACAGCGCTATGAAGCCCACCGCGGCAGAAACGCTGAAGTTGATGTGCCGCAAGGCCAACGCGACGATTCCGCCGATCAGAGCGAACGGAAGATTGGCGAGCACCAGCGTCGCGTACTTGACCGATCCGAACGCGCTGAAGAGAAGGATGAAGATGAGGACCACGCTTGCCGGCACGATTACGGCCAGTCTCTTGGTCGCCCGTCTCTGATTCTCGAACTGGCCACCCCAGGTCATCGCGTATCCGGGCGGAAGGACGACCTCTTTCGCAACGCGGCGCTGCGCCTCGGAGACGAACCCGCCCTCGTCCCGACCGCGAACCGAACACT
>CATPBN010000142.1 GCA_955652635.1 uncultured Gemmatimonadaceae bacterium | reverse complement strand
TTCCGGCGTCGCCCAGATATGCGTAACCGAGACCTGCCTCACCACTATGGTCGAAGGTCTGTGGCATTTTGTCGAGATTGAAGACCGTGCCAGTGCCTGGGTCAGTATAGTTCCCCGGAGGAATCCGGATGTTGCTGGCCCTGACTCCTCCCACCGATACACGGAAGGCTTGATTCCCGTGGCTGTAGACGTTGTTGAAATAACCTGCACCGCCGCCACTTACCGTGTTTCCCTCGACCGCGACGGTGCCTGACATGGCGTGATCCGACACGGATGGAACAATGTCAGTGATGACATTAACGAGCCCGCCAATCGTGCTCGGACCGTAGAGGATTGTCGCCGGGCCACGAACCACGTCGACCTGCGAGATACTGATCGCTTCGATCGGAGTAGCATGCGCTGGATCGAAAGTCGCGAGGTCTCCCATGCGAAGACCATTTTCGAGAACGAGCACTTCGTTGTCGCCCAATCCTCGCAGAACAGGACGCGATGGCGCGGACCCGAGGCTTCGAGCTGTCACGCCCGGAAGATCAGAAATCTTCTCGGCGAAGCTCGTCCCCGGGCTGTTCTGGAATTCCACCCTCGATTTGGATGCGGTCGACTGGTACTGGTCGTCGGAAGTCCGTGCAATTGGGGACGCGGAGACAACGACCCTTTTCAGCTGAGTTGCAGATACCAGGAGGCTTATCGATACGCTGGCGACATCGCTCGCGACTCTTACGGTATCGGTCGCCGATGCGTATCCCGTAACTTCGACGAACACCCTATAGATCCCTTTCGGGACGTTCGAAAACGTGAACTGCCCCTGCGCGCCAGTGTGTTCGATTCGATCGAGCTCCAGAACTCGCACCGTCGCGCCAACTATCGGATTACCAGAGCTCTGAACAGTTCCAGTAATGATTTGCGCCTGGAGCGTGTCCGGTAACAAGAATGGCGAGGTTACGAGGAGGAACATAAGGGCCGCCAACATTGGCGGCCCTTCATTGTTCCCAAGCTTTGTTATTGTCACTGCGTGCACCAGTAGGCCAGGGACGGGATCGAACCGCCTACACGCGGATTCTTAGTCCCAGATTTCAGTTCTTCCGAAATTTGTCTGACGTGCGGGAGTTGCTGCAAGTGGGCCACGGATCAAACATTTTGGCCTCGGTTCCTCTCAGTACACGAAGATGACGTTAGCCGCTGCTGTCGTCTGCTTGTCGCTGAACCCGGTCCGCTTGGCGAGGATCGGTTGGTTCGCTTTGTCAAAGCGCACTTCCCCCCGCAGCAGGACGTGATCGGTAAACTTGTACGCCGGTGTGAATGTCCCTTCCGACAGCGTTGCCTTACCAACCCCGAGACGCGCGCCACCATCGTCGTGGAACGTCTCACCGCGCAGCGCGACGGAGAACTTGTCCGTCGCCGCAAGCGTCGCGTAGCCAGCGATTCCCTTCCACGTTGCATCCGACCCAGGGCTGGCGAGGCTTGTGCCGTCCTCTTTCCCATAGTCGCCGTTAACGCCAAGCGTCAGCGCCTTGGTCGCCTTGAGGATGGCCACCAAATCGAACACGTTGCGCTTCGTGTGATTGTTGTTCGGGAGCTCAGGCCCTCCGATCCAGTTCAGCAGCACGCTGAGCGGCGCGACCGGTGTCAGGGCGAGCTGGGCGCCGATAGACTTCGAGCGGTTGTTATCGCGCATGAGGTCCCACCCGTTCACCGCATCGACCATTGCACCCACCTGGGGCGAGAAGGTATAGCTCGCTTTGACGCCCGTGTGCGTGAAGGGGATGGCATAGCCGAAGAGGATCGACCGGCTGTAGTTGTCGTTATACCCGTCGTAACCTTCGATCACTTCGTAGCCTAGGTGTGTCACATACTTCCCCACATCGAAGCGCAGGCCGGAGCCGATGGGAGCGATGTAACTCACGAACGCCTGTTGCAGGTCGAACTGGGCGGCGGTCTGGTCCTGTGTATGCGTGACCTGTGGGATCGAGTTGCCAGCGGCGATGTCCACGCGAAAACCGGCGTCGTTCGGCTTGGACGCTGCGATCTGTAGTACCAGCTCGGCGACGTCGAGGTTCAAGGAGTTGTCATTGAAGTCGAAGACGCGAAAGCTGTTCACACCGGTCGCGGGGCGATTGGCATTGTACACATAGGCGGTAGAGACGAACGCGTCTACGGCGATTTCGTCATACCATTTGGGTGCTGGAGCGGCGGGCTTTGTTGCGGACGCCGCAGTGTCTTTGGGCGTCTTGCCGGAGTCGGCGAGCGGAAGAGTCGCAACCACCGAAGCAGTCGGCGGCGTGTTTGCCGCCTGCCCGTCGACGGTTGCGGCGACAACCGCAAGCGCAAGCATCGTCCCGAAGAGGAGAATAGCGGGCGAAGGGCTCGCTCTGCACGCGACGACGGACACGCGAGCGGCTGCGGATGTTCGGTGAATCATTCTCGACCTCCTTTAAGGTGGGTGGCACGGTACGGCGTACTTCATTTGCATTCGAACCGATCTATGTGTCGTAGTAGAGAAAGAACTCGTACGGATGCGGCCGCAGATTGATCGCCGGCAGATCCTTCGTCCGCTTCATCTCCAACCATGTCTCGATTACGTCTGGCGTGAACACATTTCCCTCGAGCAGGAAAGCGTTGTCCTTCTCCAGCGCGTTCAGGACTTCCCCTAGCGAGCCGGGGGTGTTCTTGATGCCGAGCCGGGCGGGACCTTCGAGCTCGTAGAGATCCTCGTCGATCGGCGCTGGCGGCTCGATCTTCTTCCGGATTCCGTCGAGTCCCGCCATCAACAGCGCGGAAAACGCCAGATATGGGTTGCACGATGGGTCGGGCGCACGGAACTCGATGCGCTTCGACTTCGGGCTCGACGAGTACATCGGGATGCGGCAGATCGCCGACCGATTGCGTTGCGAGTAGATGAGATTGATCGGTGCCTCGAATCCAGGCACGAGCCGCCGATAGCTGTTGGTCGTCGGCGCACAGAGCGCGAGCAGCGCCGGAGCGTGCGCGATTAGCCCACCGATGTACCAGCGGGCTGTGTCGGAGATTAGAGCGTACCCCTTCTCATCGAAGAACAGATTGGTGTCGCCGGTCCACAGTGACTGGTGCACGTGCATTCCCGAGCCGTTGTCTCCGAACAGCGGCTTGGGCATGAACGTGGCCGTGTAGCCAAGGTTGTGGCAGACGTTCTTGACGATGTACTTGTAGGTCAGCTGCCGGTCTGCCGTCTGCACCAGCGTGCCGAAGCGGAAATCAATCTCGGCCTGTCCCGCTGTGCCGACCTCGTGATGCTGCACTTCGACGGGCACGCCGGCCTCGATCAGCGCCAGCATTATTCTCGAACGCACATCCTGCAGCCGGTCAACCGGCGGAACGGGGAAGTAGCCCTCTTTGTGACGAGGACGGTGTCCCATGTTCGGCGTGCCATTCGACCCCGAATTCCAGATCCCCTCGTCGGAGTCGATGTGGTAGTAGCCCTCGTGCGCGTTCTGATCGAAGCGCACCGAGTTGAAAATGAAGAACTCGGCTTCTGGCCCCCAATAAGAAGTGGTCGCGATGCCACTCATCTTCAGGTACTCTTCCGCCTTGAATGCGATGAAGCGCGGATCACGCGAGTACGGCTCGCGAGTAATGGGGTCGTAGATGTCGCAGATCACCGAGAGCGTACGCACTCCGAGCACCGGGTCGACGAAAACGGTCGACGGGTCGGGGATGAGGAGCATGTCGCTCTCGTTGATCGCCTGAAATCCCCGGATCGACGAGCCATCGAAGCCGAGTCCTTCCCTGAAGACGTCCTCGTCGAGCGTCGCCGCGGGAAGGGAGAAATGCTGCCACTGTCCTGGAAGGTCAGTGAACTTCACGTCCACGACCTGGACGCCCTTTTCCTTGATCAGGGACAGGACGCTCTTCACGGCATCGGCTCGAGTATTCGATCCGATGCTGCGCGTCACTTTCGCCGGCTTGTTACCGGCCGGTTTGCTCGTTGCCGGTTTGCTCATTGCCGGTTTGCTCATTGCCGGTTTGCTCATCGTCGTGGTCGCCATATGGTGTTTCCTCCCACTCAGTGATTGATCGTCTCGTGATGCTAGGCGGCTGCGTCGTCCTTTGCCGACATCGTGAGAATCACGCTCTCAGAGCCACTGATCATGTACTCAGGGTAGGCCGATGAACCGTGTTCGTGCAGGTCCAGTCCCTCGAGCTCGCCCTCAGCCGATATCCGCAGCGTGCCGGTTGCCTTGACGGCGTACATCAATGCCATCGCGGCGGCGAACGTGGACAGCGTGATGGCCGCGCTGCCAATGAATTGCGCCTTGAGGGTGCCCAACCCGCCGCCGTAAAACAGCCCAGTCACCACAGTGCTGATATCCTGGCCCGTCGGCGTTGGCGCGCCGTACTTACCGGCCGCGAAAAGCCCAAGTGACAGTGTGCCCCAGATGCCGGCCACCATATGCACCGGGACGGCGCCGATTGGATCGTCGATGCGAAGGTATTCGAGCGCATCGATTCCCCAAACCACCACGATGCCCGCTCCGATGCCGATGAAGAATGCGCCGACCGGGTCCACCCAGTAGCAGGGACAGGTGATCGCCACCAAGCCCGCCAGGAATCCGTTGGTCGTCAGCGCCAGATCCCACTTCCTCGTGCGTATATACGAGTAGAACAAAGAAGTGAGTCCGGCCGAGCAGGCAGCGAGCGTCGTGTTGAAGGACACGCGCCCAATGCCTCCGGTGTCGAGGGCGGAGAGCGTGCTGCCCGGGTTGAAGCCGTACCAGCCGAACCACAGGATCAAGCCGCCCGCCGCGCCGATGATGAGATCATGCGCCGGCATCGGGCCGCCACCGTCCCGCTTGAACACTCGGCCCAAGCGCGGACCGAGCGCGATTGCCCCAGCCAGTGAGATCACCCCACCAATCGTGTGCACCACTGTTGACCCGGCGAAATCGTGGAACGGGATGGGTCCCATTGTCGCGAGCCACCCGTCCGGACCCCATGCCCAGTGTCCGATAATCGGGTAGATGAACCCGGTCACCCCGACGCTGTAAAGCAGATCCCCGACGAAGCCGCAACGGCCGATCATCGCGCCGGACGTGATGGTGGAGCAGGTGTCAGCGAAGGCGAACTGGAAAACCCAGAACGCTAGCAGCGGCACGCCGGTCGTGCCGTATGTCGCCGCGAGACCCTGAAGGGCAAAGCCATGCAGGCCGATAAACCCGTTTCCTGGCTCGAACATGAAGGCGAAGCCCCAAAGCCAGAACGTGATACCGCAAATGCAAGTATCGGCGATCCCTTCCACCAGGATGTTGACCGACTCGCGCGAGCGTGCGAAACCGGCCTCGAGCAATACGAAGCCGACCTGCATACAGAATACGAGGAACGCGGCCACTAGCGTCCACACGGTGTTGATCGCGTTGATTGCCGCCATGGGATCGAGAGCGGGAGTGGCCGGCGTCGCGGCCGCCTGGGCGCCGAGCACTGCAGGCAGGAACCACCGCGTGATGAGCGTCAACACGATGCCGAGCCCGATGGCCTTTCCGACGAAGAGCAGCACGACGTGACGCCGAATCAGCGGATCCTGCCAGTTCGTTCGCAACCGTGCGCCGACAGTTTGCAACTTGGTCATAACGGCTTCTCCTCCACGCAAAAGGGATCGAGTCAGAACTCGGAGTGAGTTCGTGATTAGGGTTTCCGACAGCTGCCTAGTTTTTTACGGCCAGCTCTAACGAGTGCTTTTGGACTTCGTCCACGGTCACAGGCGTCAGCGCGGCGTTGTCCCGCTCTCCGGTCCGAATGCGGATAACGCGATCGAGCGGTTGGACGAAGATCTTGCCATCGCCCACCATGCCAGTGCGCGCGGAGCCGACGATCGCATTTATGGTCGCCTCGACGAACGGTTCCGAGCAGGCCATCTCGATCTTGACCTTCTCGTGAAACTGGAGGAGGAGCTTCGTGCCTCGCCTCACCGTGACAGTGTCCTGCTCCCCGCCGTGACCGCTGGCACGCGTGATGGTGATCCCCGTGACGCCGGCGCGGAATAGTGCTTCCTTGACGGCGGGAAGGCGGTCGGGGCGAATGACACAGCTGATGAGTTTCATCGTTTGGTCTCGACCGGGTAAGTGACTGCGAGCGCTGCGCTTTTTATGAACACCTTCACAGTTCTCCTCCAGCGTGACAGGTGAGAGTTGGTCCCGCGAAAAACAAAAAACCCCCGCATTCATCGATCGAAACGCGAGGGGATTGGAAATGAGCTCTGGTTCTGACTTGTGGCGGCTCTACCCGAAACGTTCGATCACGTCCCACAGCATCTGTGGGAGCGGGCCATTATTCCCGGGATTGAGGAGCGAGAAGCGACGAGCAGAAAGTGGCATGGCTGAGCTACGGGTAGTTGCGAAGAACACTGGTTCCGATGCGGGCAAGGATATCCAGGCTTTATTCAGATGTCAAGGGAATATTGCAAAATGAGCAAATGTTTGACGTCAAACTGCAAAATAG
>CATPBN010000141.1 GCA_955652635.1 uncultured Gemmatimonadaceae bacterium | reverse complement strand
GCGCAGCTGATGCACCCGCACATCTGCAAGATCATCGACTTCGGAATGGTCGACGATCACGTCTGGCTGGTGATGCCGTATCTCGCCCGTGGAACGCTGAGCGATCGGATCGGCGGTCACCGATCCCTTACGCCGGAGACCACAGCGGCTGTCGCCGCCCAGGTCGCGACGGGCCTCGACTACGCGCACCGCCGAGGTCTCGTTCACCGCGACATCAAGCCGGATAACATTCTTTTCGACGAGGACGAGAACGCACTGGTGACTGACTTCGGAATCGCCACGGGCCACTTCCGAAGCCGCATGACGGGCAGCGGGAACGTCATGGGCACGCCGCACTACATGTCCCCGGAGCAGGCCAGGGGAAAGCTCCTCGATGGTCGCAGCGATATATACGGACTTGGCGTCGTGATGTACGAAACGCTACTCGGGTTCCCGCCCTTCGACGGCGCGGACAGCTATTCGATCAGCTACAAGCACGTGACGGAGACCGCAGTGTCACCCGACGTCGTCGAATCGAAAATCCCGCCACAGCTCGCGGCGATCGTCATGCGTTGCCTGGAGAAGAATCCCTCTCACAGGTTCGAGCGCGGCAACGATCTCGCCGACGCGCTCATTAACTTTCTGTCAGGCGCATCGTCGCATCACGAGTTCCGCATGGCCCGCACCGCACGCGCAACAGCCACCGTCGCTGCCGGATGAAGCTCTCGCACCAGACAATCGAGCTCAAGCCAACGCACCCGTTCGTCATAGCTCGAGGTGGGTATGCGCACCATCGAAACGTCATAGTGCGCATCACCGACGACCATGGACTGGAGGGTTTCGGCGAAGCGGCCCCCAATCGCTATTACGGTGAGTCGGTCGCCACCGTCATCGCGGCGCTCGGACAGTTCAAGCCGCTACTCGAACGCGCCGATCCGATGTCGCTGGAATCCATCGAGGCCCAGTTGAACCGCGCCCTTCGCGGCAATGCCTCAGCGAAGAGCGCTGTGAGCTCCGCCCTCCACGACCTGGTCGGAAAGCGTCTGGGACTTCCGGTTCACCGAATCTGGGGTCTCGATCCGGCAACCGCGCCGCAATCGAGCTTTACGATCGCCATCGCCGAGAACCATGAGCTCGAGCAGCGTGTGTGGGAAGCGCGCGAGTATCCGATTCTCAAGATCAAGCTGGGAACGGACCGGGACATGGAAATTGTCCGTATCATTCGCGATGCCGCGCCGGGCAAGCGGCTGCGCGTCGACGCCAATGCGGCGTGGACGGCGAAGCACGCGGTGCGGATGAGCGAGTTCCTCGTGGAGCAGGGCGTCGAGATGCTCGAGCAGCCGGTTGCGGGGAACGACATCGAGGGACTTCGATTCGTCCGCAAACGAGCCAAGTTGCCCGTTTTTGCTGACGAGTCGTGTCTTGTCGCTACCGACATTCCCAAGCTTGCCGGAGCGGTAGATGGAATCAACATCAAGCTGGCCAAGTGTGGCAGCCTCAGAGAAGCCATGCGCATGGTGCACACCGCCCGCGCCCTCGACCTGCAGGTGATGGCGGGATGCATGATCGAGAGCTCGCTGGGGATCTCCGCTATTGCGCAGATCGCCCCTCTTCTCGACGCCGCCGACTTCGATGGAGCCGCGCTCCTGGCGACCGATCCATTCCGCGGGACGTCCATCGTCGCGGGGTCAATCAAACTGTCGGACGCACCTGGCCTGGGCGCATCGCCCGCGCCGAGCGCGGATCTGACCACGGCGTTCCAAGGTGCGTGAGAAGCCGCCCAGGTTCGTCGAAGTAGCGCTACCCCTCCCGCTGTTCCAGAATTTCACATACACAGTAGAAGAGGGGCTCGCGAACCCGGTCGTCGTCGGGTCGCGGGTTGTCGTCCCGCTGCGAAGTGGCAGGGAGATAGGTGTCTGCGTCGGAGTAAGCGACGCCAGTCCGCTCAAGCGAAAGCCCAAAGCAGTTCTCGAGTCGCCGGACGCCAAGCCGGCGGTCAGTCAGTCTCTGCTCGAGCTGTGCAAGTGGATGTCTGACTATTACATCGTACCGCTGGGAGTCGCTCTGCGTACGGCGCTGCCGGCGGCTCTCACCGGGGCGGACGATCCACACCCGACGCGCAAGAAACAGCGAGTCGTCCGCATCGGCGTGGACATCCCGTCGCTGCTTCAGCGTGACAAGGTATTTGCGCGGTCGTCGCAGCAGCGAGCCGTGTTCGAGCTGATCGAGTCTCTCGGAAACCGGGCGACGACGGAGCAGTTGACCTCGCAGCTCGAGTTCTCGCCGTCGGTGCTCAAGTCTCTCGAAAAGCGCGGGCTCATAATCATCGACGAGGAAGAGGTCGAGCGGGATCCATTCTCCACTCGCGGCGGCATCTCCTCCACCCGGCTCCAGCCGACTCCAGCGCAGCAGCACGCTATCGACACGATGGCGGCAGCCGAAAAGGGCGACGTATTTCTCCTTCGCGGAATCACGGGAAGCGGGAAGACGTTGGTCTACATCGAGCTCCTTCGGAGAATTGTGGATGAGCGCGGACAGACGGCGATCGTGCTCGTGCCCGAGATCGCCCTCACGCCACAGACCGTCGATCGCTTTCGCGCAGCGTTCGGCGACCGGATTGCCGTCCTTCATTCCGCGCTGAGTGAGGGCGAGCGGTACGATGCGTGGCTCGCGCTCAAGCGGGGAGAGAAGAGGATCGTTGTTGGCGCGCGCTCGGCGGTGTTCGCCCCGCTCGAAAACCTGGGCGCGATCATCGTCGACGAGGAGCACGAATCCAGCTACAAGCAGGGCGAGACGCCCCGCTATCACGCGCGGGAGGTGGCGATAGTGAGAGCAAGAAACGAGGGCGCCATCACGCTGCTAGGAAGCGCTACGCCGTCGCTCGAGAGCTGGGCCAACGCGACTTCGGGCAAGTTCAAGCTGCTGACGCTGCCCGATCGGGTCGGCGGTGGGCGACTCCCGCAAGTCGAAGTGATCGATCTGCGCAAGATCGCCACGGACTATTCGGGGATGGCAATGGGCGGAAGCGACTATGGCGCCGTCATACGCGAGCCGCTCCACGACGCCATAGCCGAATGCATGCAGCGCGGTGAACAGAGCATCCTGCTGCTGAATCGTCGCGGCTATTCATCGTTCATCCAATGCATCGATTGCGGAGCTGTCGCTACCTGTCCGCACTGCAGCATCACCCTCACCCATCACCGTAATCCCGAGCGTCTGATCTGCCACTACTGCCTGCACAAGGAAGATCCGCGGCCGGATTGTCCCCGTTGCGGAGGAAGAAATCTCAAGCAGCGAGGGCTCGGCACCCAGCAGGTGGAGAGACTGCTGTGCGAGAGATTTCCTGCGGCCAGGATTGCCCGGATGGATGTTGACACCACGAGCGGGAAGTGGGCGCACACCAGAATTCTCGATCGGGTGGCGGCAGGCGAAGTCGACATCCTTCTCGGCACGCAGATGATCGCCAAGGGACTTGATTTCCCGAACGTCACCCTGGTCGGGGTCGTCGACGCCGATGTGGGAATCAATCTCCCGGATTTCCGGGCATCCGAGCGCTGCTTCCAGCTTCTCAGCCAGGTATCGGGCCGAGCGGGACGGGGAGAGAAGGGAGGTAGAGTGTTGATCCAGACACGGATTCCGTCGCATCACGCGGTTCGGTACGCCGTATCCCACGATTATGTGTCGTTCGTTCGGGACGAGATGGAAGGCCGTGTCGATCCGCCGTATCCGCCCAACGTGCGGCTCGCGAACATCGTGTTCAGCGGGGTGGTTGAGGATTCGACCGCAAAGCTCGCGATCCACGCGGGTGAGTGGCTGCGCGAGCTGATCACGACGCGCGCGGGCGACGAAGTGACCGTTGTTGGTCCAGCCCCCTGTCCGATCGAGCGCATCAAGAGCCGTTGGCGGTGGCACGTGCTCCTGAAGACGGATCATCCTGCGGAGCTCACCCGCGTGAGCCGTTACTTCATGGAGCGATTCGAGATTCCGAATACCGCGCAGCTGCGCGTGACGCTCGATAGGGATCCCGTCGCGCTCCTCTAAACCGCTAACTTTATAGCGTGACGACACTCAGGCATCCCGATTTCACAACTCCCGAGCTCGCCAACGCTCCGGACGCGAGGTTCGTTCCCGCGCCCGCCGACGGTGTGCTGCCCGAGAACTTTTTCTCGACCACGAATCTTCCCACCTATGTCCGCGTCAAAGGCACGTGGCGGATGCCGCGCGAGCCGCGGATGGATTCCGCGCTGGTGCTCGACGCCGACGGGCTTTGGATCAAGGAAGGCCGGAAGCTGAAGAAGGGCGACCTGGTCGCCGTCGGCATCGCCGAAGATGGCAGCGAGGGCATCTACGTCCATACCTCCTCTTTCCTCGCCGACGAGGAGGGAGAGTTCAAGTTCATGACGAGCCAGGTGTCGCGCGAAAAGCCAATCGACTATGCGTTGATGGGACACATCCTCATCGAGGAGCGAGACAGGGGCGGCTATCCCATCTGGGTTACGGGACCCGCTCTCGTGCATTCACGAGCTCGCGCGGACATGGTCTGGTTCATCGAGAACGGATTCGTCTCGGCGCTTCTCGCGGGGAACGCCGTAGCCGTGCACGATATCGAGGCCTCGATCTTCGGAACAACGCTGGGAATGACCCGAACCGGTGAAGCCACGACTGGCGGGCACGGCCTTCACATGCGCGCGATCAACAAGGTGAGGGCGGCCGGATCCATAGCGCGCGCTGTCGAGCAGGGAGTGATCAAGGACGGAATCATGCACGCGTGCGTGTCGCGGGGAATTCCGTTCGTGCTAACGGGATCGATCCGCGACGACGGACCCTTGCCCGAGGTGATTACCGACACGCTTGCTGCTCAGGACGCGATGAAGCGACACACGACGCGGGCCACGATGGCGGTACTGATAGCGACTGCGTTGCACGCGATCGCCACCGGCAACATGCTCCCGGCCTTCGTCACCGAGCCAGACGGCTCGATGCGGGAGCTTCCGACAATCTGCGTCGATTCGTCGGAATTCGTGGTGAGCAAGCTCAAGGATAGGGGAACGCACCAGGCGTTCGGAGTAGTGACGAACGCGCAGGATTTCATGCACATTCTCAGACTCTACGTCGAGCGCGAGCTCAGCGAGAGGCAGGCATTGAAAACCGCCACCGAGACATCGAAAGCACGGGCGTGATCGAGACCACCGAGAGATTCCTGCGGGACATCGCCGACCGCATCGGCTTGAACGCCGTCGACGAGGTGAGACTATTCCCGCCTCTGCGGCAATCGGGAGTGGAGACTGGCGTCGCAGTAGTTGCCGCGCTCCCGCTTCCTCCAGAACTGGAGCACACCCACGCAGATGACGAGCCGCCAGAGGCGCTGACGGAGAGCGCGGGCGACGAGTTCCTGCCGATTGAGGAAGAAGATCGCGCGATTATCGTGCATCGGCATACGGTGTTCACGGCGCGATACCGCCATACCCTGAAAGGTCCGGATCGGGGGAAATGGGAAGTTGAAGTCCAAGCGGAAGCTGACGCGCCGCTCGTGACGCTGGATCAGGTCGTGAAGGGCGTGATGAAGCGCGCGGGCGAGGCATTCGAGCCCGAAAAGATCTCAGCCACAGCGTTTCGTACGATCGTCGAAGGCGTGGCGCCGACTCTCTCACCGTAGCTCTCAGCGCTTTGGTGCGCTGCGATTGGCACCCCTGTTTTCGGGAGGTGCACTGCAGCGGCGCGAAGCGACGCGTGCCCCTCCCGACGCACGGGCACAAGAATCAGACGGCGGCAGCAGGCGCGACAGGCGTCAACCGCGCCGCAGATTCTGGAGCGTTCTCGGCATTAGCGGCGGCGTACCGCGCGAGAACGGTACGATGAATGTCGCGCGCGTTTTCGAGAACTTCCGACGCCAGGCCCAGCCTTTCCGGCGAAATGATGAAGGGATAGACCTGGTCTCCGCCGGCAGACCCGTGCGCGCCGACCTGGTCGTCGAACGAGATGATGTCGTAGCCGTCGTACGAGCCGAACAGAACGCAATCCCCGGCGTTTGACTGACCAACCAGGGACTCTACCGCGCGCACCACGTATGAATCGGTGCCGAATATCTCCAGCGGGTTGTCCCCCGAGATGACGTCGATTTGACCATCACGCAGGATGGCTTGCCCACGCCTGCTCGCGAGGGCGACACCATTGGCGGATACCGTCGCGACAAGCCCGATTCCGGGATGAGCAATCAGCCGCTCGTAGAGTCGCGACCAGCGATGGTCGGCAAGAATCTGTTCATGCGTGAGGCGTTGCTCTGTCGCCGTGAAATAAACGAGCGCGAGACAGGAGCTGTACGTGACGACGACGTCGTTGATTCTGTCAACGCGATACTTCTCGGGGAAGATGATCTCCCGTAATCCGTACCGGCTTCTCAGCCAGTCCCGGAATCTGCGCATTCCCTTGCGAGCGCCGAAGGAAGCTGGTGTGAGCTGCGCCACCGCCTCCACAACTTCTGGTCCGATGTCCGCGTACTCTGTGTCCTCAGCGTAGCTGGCGAGCGACCGCGGCGCCGGCTTGCCGGAGCGCGGCGCCTCATCGAGGATTCGCTGGACTGTCGTCCCCAGCGATTCGCCGTACTTCACGCGATAACTGAGCGCGGGCGTCATTCCGTGATCTGAAAGTATCACGAGGTCGTAGCCTCTTCCGCCCGCGAGCTGAGCCATCCGCCAGATCTCGGCGATCCGTGCATCTGTTCGCCGCAGGTCGACCAGCGCCTGCTTTCCCGATGGGCCGAAATGGTGCGCGAGCTCGTCGTACTGCATGAAGGTGCTGTAGATGATCGGCACCCCCAGATAGACGTCGAGCAGAATCGCCATCGTCTGCAGCTCGCGAACGACGACGTTGCTCAGGATCCGGATGAAAGGGAAAATCCCCTCTGCGTGAGTCACCCTTCCGGAGATTTCGCCCCGTGCACGCTCCCATTCCTCCAGAAGCCACTCGAATGCTCCCTGGAGCACCATGCGAACCATTCGTATCGGGTGCAGAAGCATGAGAAGCGCCATCCGCGTGCCGCCAAGACGTCGGTATACTGACATCTTCTCGCGGGTCGCCACCGTGAACGCAACGGTCTGGGCATCGCCATCGAGCAGATTCACATAGCTTGAGCCGCCGGCCAGTGCCCCTGGCGAGTGGATGCGATCGCGAATGTACTGCACTCCGTGGGGCGCGTTGCACGTGATGACTTTGCGCGCTGCCTTGTCGTAGAATCGGAACGCGGGAATGCCGCTGTTCTCGCCGTGAAACATTCCGGCTTGGCAGTACGGAGTTGAAGAGGGAAGGCCGCAGAACCACCGTCGGAGAGCAAAACCTTCTCGCAGCAGCCCAGCGATCGTCGGACACAATCCGAGCTCGAGCGCGCGACGCAGGTCCGAGTACGCCAGGGCATCGATCTGGAGCATGATGAGCCCACGCTGCGGCGGACGCGCGCGCTTCTCCCGCGCGAACGGCCGATACTTCGTTCGATAGTACCAGCTGAGGAGCGGACCCGCGCGTCGCCTCGCGCGCCGCTCCGCTATCCCAGATGTCGGTGGATATGCCGTAGGAGATCGCCGATTGGGAGTGGCTTGAGCAAGACATCCGCGCACCCTGCCTCGAGACAGGCGCGGTGCGTCTTTGCGTCGTCGTGGCCGGTCATCGCCAGCGTCGCCCGCGGTGGAACGCCCCGCTCGCGAAGTGCCTCGAGTACTTCCAGCCCGTTCCCGTCGGGAAGCGAGAGGTCGAGGAGCATGATGTCGGCAGCGTTTGCCGTTCCCCGCTCGATGCCCTCCGCGACTGTTGCCGCCACGTCGACATCGTAGCCCGTCTCAGTGAACAGAATTCTGAATGCATCAGTCACGAGCGTGCTGTCTTCCACGATGAGAATGCGAGCGGGCACTTATTCCCGCGGAGCGTCGAGAGGCACTGTAAAGAAAAAACGGCTTCCCTTGCCGAGCTCGCTGTCTACCCAGATTGTGCCGTCGTGTAGCTCGACGAGCTTGCGCGCGATGGCAAGTCCCAATCCCGTTCCGTGATGCGGACGCGATGGGGAAGCGTCGACCTGGGCGAACTCGCGGAACACGAGCTCGTGGTGACTCCGCGCGATGCCCCGTCCGGTGTCGCCGACTTCCACCAATAACTCTTCTCCGCTTCGTCCTCGCCGCGACAGGGCAATCCAGATACGCCCGCCATCCGGTGTGAACTTGATCGCGTTTCCAATCAGATTGCCGAGTACGTGGCGCAACTTGTCACGATCGGCGTAAACCGGCGGCAGATCATCCCCATTGAGGCGCTCGATGGTCAACTGCTTCTTCGC
>CATPBN010000140.1 GCA_955652635.1 uncultured Gemmatimonadaceae bacterium | reverse complement strand
CCTTGGTCAACGCCCAATTGAGGAAATCGACGAGCTTCTTGCCCTTTATGGAGTCGCTCTGGTGCTGGTAGACGAGGATCCAGGTAAACGAGGAAATTGGATAAGCGTCCGGTCCCGGCGCATCGACGACGGAGATGCGAAAATCCGTGTTCGTGGGAAGACCCTTGGCTACTCCCGCCGCCGCCGCCGTGACCGCCGTAACAGACGCGACGACGAACATTCACTACATCTATTTCAAAGCACAAAATTTAAAAAAATTTTGCTTGGCGTAAGCGAGCTCTACGTACCCGATCGCGCCCGGCGTCTGCTTCACCTGTCCTGCGACGCCTTCGTTACCCTTGGCGCCGAGGCCGACCGGCCAGTTCACTTCCTTCCCCTTTCCGATCGCCTTCCACGAAGGAGCGGCCGTATTCAAATAGTCTGTGAAGATGTATGTCGTGCCGCTGCCGTCTGACCGGTGAACGACGAGAATATCGGAGCTCGGAAGCGAGACGTCGGCATTGAGCGAGGCAATTCTGGCATCATTCCATTTGGTGATCTTGCCCGCGAAGATATCGGCAATTGCCTGCGGCGTCAGCTGAAGCGGAGCGCTTATGGCGGGAATGTTGTAGGTGATGACAACGGCACCCAGCACGGTCGGGATGTGCAAGACCGGCCCGAACTTCGCTTTCGCCAGCTCCGCATCGCTCATCGGGCTGTCTGATGCTCCAAAATCGACGGTGCCCTCAGAAAGCTGCCTGATGCCGCCGCCCGAGCCGATGGATTGGTAGTTGATCTTCACACCAGTGGCCTTTGCGTACTCGTCAAACCACTTCGAGTAAAGCGGATAGGGAAAAGTGGCGCCAGCTCCCGTTAGATCGACTGACCCGCCCGATGAGCTGGTCGATGACGCGGTACTTGAGTTGTTCCCTTCCTTGGCGCACGCTACCGTGAAGAGCACGAAGACAGCAAGCTTCAAGGCTTTCAATGGTCGCTCCTTATTTGGTGTTCAACCGGAATCATAGGACAAAATACGAGCGCCCCCGGCGGGTCACGACGGACGTCAGGTAACGACATCGTCACAACCAGCCGGGGGCGCCAGGGCCCCCAATAAGGGGCGCCCCCCTAGAAGTTCGCGACCATGTGCAGGAAGTAGGTCTTGG
Organism: uncultured Gemmatimonadaceae bacterium; assembly: GCA_955652635.1. Classification (GTDB taxonomy): domain Bacteria; phylum Gemmatimonadota; class Gemmatimonadetes; order Gemmatimonadales; family Gemmatimonadaceae; genus UBA4720. The sequence continues at coordinate 5,072 of CATPBN010000140.1, read as the reverse complement.
TCGTTGCCGCAATGACTCCGTTCTTGGGTGTCTGCTCCTGATAGTCGAGCGAGAGGGCTGACCTTTTGTTGAGATCCAACGTAAGTCCACCGATAACGGTGCTTATATAGCCGTCTGATCCGGTGTCCGGCTTGTATCGGTCCCAACGACCAATCAGACCCAGTGGGAAGGCCGATTGATCGCTCAGAAGCTGGAACGGCTTGATGTAGGCAAAGCCTGAAATGAGTTGGCGCGTGCTATCCACCTCGGCGCGGGGGGATGCGACCGTATTCAGCCCGGTCTCGCTCCCGTCCTGCCGGGTAGCCCAATCGAAACCGGCCGAAAGGCGCGGGTCACGCACGCCCACGAAGACGCCAGATCTCGTGCGCGGAAGGTGAGATCCGATCGCGCCGACCTGACCGGCACCGCCGTTGACAAAGCTGCTGGCAATCGCGCCTCTGTATGTCCAACCAGTCACCGCGAACGTCTTGATCACCTTGTTGCTCGACCCCGACAGTGGCGTGATTGAAAGACGCGCAGAATAGTCCTTGAATCGGTCCGTTTCGCGCGACGTGTAGCCAGGTCCGTTCGTGATAGTCGCGTAGAATTCGCCGAATTTGTTCGGAAGGGTCACCAGCGTGGCGACACCACCATCGGCGGATGAAAAGAACCCCGCGCGCTCAAACGCTGTCTGCGAGATCCACCTTGGCCAAAACTGCTCCTCGTGATCGATTACGACGGTGTGTATCAATCCGCCGCGAGCTACCGCGGTCCAGTCGGCGGTCTTCAGGTACTCGTACTGAAGATACGCGTACTTGGCGCGGACTACCCAGCCCTTGTAATAGGCGTCGTTCGGCGCGGTCTGTTGCTGAAAGACGTCAGCTGTGATGCGAATGCTGGCATGATCTCCGGCCGGCATCCGGAACGTCAGGTACGCGCGCTCGAGATCGAATTTGTTCTGCGACTTCGAAGCTCCCGCGGCGCCCTGGTATTGGAAGTTTGCGTACAGCACTCCCGAGAAATCGACGGGAATGGATACTACCGCCGGCGGTGGCGGCGGAGCCGGCCTCGTGGTATCTGCCGGCTGTTGGGCGGTGAGCGCGAGTGGTGCTACCAGCGCTGCGATTAGCCCGATGGTGGTTGTCCGGATCATTGGGCGCCTCCGACGCGAGCGTCGGCGACACGGATCGTCTTCAATCTGCTCTGAAGCTGTGCAACGATCGGTGCCGGAAGCGGCGCGTAATCGAGCGACGATGCTGTTTTCTCTCCGTCCTTGTAGGCCCAGCGGAGGAAGTTCACGAGCTTGGCGCCCTTTACCGCGTCGGGCTGATTCTGGTAAACGAGAATCCAGGTCATCGACGAGATCGGGTACGAATCCTTACCCGCCGCGTTGACGATCGACACACGGTAGTCTGTGGTTTTCGGGAGCTTCGCACCGGCGGCAGCTGCGGTGACCGAGCCGATCGATGGCGTGATGTAACGGCCGGCGGCGTTCTTCAGATTCGCAAAAGCAAGACTATTCTGCTTGGCGTAGGCGAGCTCGACGTAGCCGACGGATCCGGGGGTCTGCTTCACCTGGCCTGCGACACCTTCATTGCCCTTTGCACCCAGACCGACGGGCCATTTGATCTCCTTGCCCTTGCCGAGCGTGCTCAACCAGGACGGACTTACCGCGGAGAGATAGTCGCTGAAGATGTAGGTAGTTCCGCTTCCGTCTGAGCGGTGGACGACCAGGATGTCAGAGTTGGGAAGAGTCACCCCGCGGTTCTGTGCGACAATCCGCGCATCATTCCACTTGGTGATCTTCCCTGAAAAGATGTCCGCGACCACATCGCCGCTGAGGTTCAGCGGGCGTTTTATGCCCGGGACGTTATATGTAATGACAACGGCTCCCATGACGGTTGGGAAATGGAGAACCGGGCCGCCTTTCGCGTTGGCGATCTCCTGATCACTCATCGGGCTGTCTGAAGCGCCGAAATCGACAGTCTGTTCAGAGAGCTGTCTTATTCCGCCGCCTGAGCCGATCGACTGATAATTGATCTTGACTCCGGTGCTCTTGGCGTAGTCGGAGAACCACTTCGAATAGATCGGATATGGGAATGTCGCGCCTGCTCCGGTAAGATCGACGGACTGAGCCGCGGTGCTGCCTGCGAAGAACGCGACCGCTGCTAGAGCGGTGGCGATACTGCGGACGGTTTTGTTCACTGATGACTCCGTGAGGGGTGGTTTGTCGCACTCGAAGCTCTCACGGCCGTGTAACGGGCAGTCGCGCCGGATGTAAAGACTCTGTCACGACTGGGGAGTTGTCGCGACCTCGGGGAAAAAGATTCTGACAGTCGTGCCCGACCCTACTACACTGTCCGCGCTCACCGATCCGCCATGGGCTTCGACCAGGTGTTTCACGATTGCCAGGCCAAGCCCTGTGCCCCCTGCCTCGCGCGACCGGCCACTGTCCGCCCGGTAAAATCGCTCGAAGATGCGCGGCAGGTGCTCTGGTTCGATGCCTGTGCCAGTGTCGGCAACGCTGAGTACGACACCGTTTCTCGCCTCTGCCGTTTCGATCGCGATCTTGCCGCCCTCCGGCGTGTGTCGGAGAGCGTTCTCCACCAGGTTCAACAGGATCTGCTCGAGAGCAGTCCGATCGGCTTGGACGATGCCCGCTGCTGGTGCTAGCCGGGTTTCCAGGCTGACGCCTTTCTTGAAGGCTACGTCCGACACGCGCGCGAATACTTCAGCGGCGGCGTCGGCAATTTTCGCCGGCTCAGGTCTTGGTTTCCAGTGGCCCGATTCGATTCGCGACAGGTCCAGCAGCTCATCGACGATGCGCTGCATGCGTTGGGTATTGGTGTAAATGGTCTGGGCGAACTCGGCTCTTTTCTCCGGGGGAACGTCCGGATCCTGAAGTGTCTCAGCGAATCCGCCCACAATGGTAAGCGGAGTGCGGAGCTCGTGCGAGACGTTGGCTACAAAATCCCGGCGCACGGCTTCGAGCTTTCTGATCGTCGTCAGATCGAAGAGCGCGACTACCGCGCCGCCCTCGATCAGCGGACGGGCCGTGAGCGACATTGTATTGCCGCCAATCATTACCTCTTCGGGCTCGGTCTCCGTTCCGTTCAACGCGAGCGATATCGCGCTGCGGAGGGTGACTTCACGCGGGAGGTAATCGATACTGAACGGCAGGGGGCGATCGGTGGAGAGCAGACGCCGCCCTATTTCGTTTATTCGTACGACTTCATGCGCCGGCGAAATCGCGACTACTCCTTCATTGAGCGTTTCGACGAGCGCGGAAAGAATCGACTGCTCCGCGGCGAGCGCGGTGATGCGCGCTTCGAGCTGCTCGGCGAGGCGATAGATGGCGTCGCCAAGATCTCCAACCTCGCCAGGCGCAGCGAGGGGAGGGTGCCGCCGCCGCTCTCCGGACGCGATCGAGCGCGCGACATCTCTAAGCTCGACAATGGGCTTGGAGACGGCGCGGGAGAAAAGCACGGCGAGGATTGCCGCGAGCAGAAACGAAATCAGACCCGCCGCAATGACACCGTTCCTGGCGGCCCCGAATATCTCCTCGACTGTACGGGTCGTAACGGAAACGCGAGCGACGCCGTGGGGAGCCTTCACAGCGACGTAGAGCTGCTCCTCGCCGGTGGAGGGGCTCATGCGCCGCGCCGACCCGATGCCGTCCTTGAGAGCGGCGACTACCTCTGGACGAGTGCTGTGATTCTCGAGTCGCCGTAGCGCAGGCCCGTCAAAATCCGAATCACCGACGACGCGTCCAGTCGAGTCGATGAGTGTAACCCGATGGCCGGTCGCCATTCCGGCTTCGTCGGCGAGAGAATCCGCATTCAGTTCTGGCTTCCACTGCGCCGCCAGCAGCTTTGCTTCGCCGGCAAGATCGTGGATCGTCTGGTCGGTGATGCTCGTATGAAGCTGATTGTCGATGATGACCACGACCGACACCACCATCACCGCAACTATCGCGAGTGATTGAAGGAGCAGCCGTTGCGCCAGCTTCACGAGCGATCGGAGACGTTCTTGATCCGGTACCCGAAGCCGCGCACGGTCTCGATGAGATCTCCCGCGTCTCCCAACTTCGCCCGGAGACGCTGCACGTGCATGTCAACGGTGCGTGTCTGAATGTCGGGCGCCGCCTCCCACACGATCTCCAACAACAGATTGCGCGGTTGAACTCGGCCCTTCCGCTCGGCTAGCAGGAGAAGCAGCTTGAACTCCGTGGGCGTCAGGTCGACCTCGCGGCTCTCCACGGTCACGCGGTGTGCCGTAGTATCGATTCGCAGGGGCCCGATCTGCTTGACGTCGAGCGATTCCTCTCTTCCCGCCTTTACGCGCCGCAGTATCGCAGCAACGCGAAGGACCAGCTCCTGGGGGCTGAATGGTTTCGTCAGATAGTCGTCGGCGCCGACGGTGAGACCCTTAATGCGGTCGCTCTCCTCACGCCGGGCCGTCAGCATCAATACAGCAATGTTCGAAGTTGCGCTGTCACCGCGTAGCTCCTCCATGACCTCAAAGCCGGACAAACCGGGAAGCATGAGGTCGAGCACGATTATGGATGGCTTGTCGCGCCGCGCAACTGCGAGGCCCTCCGGGCCATTCGTGGCCGTCGACACCGTATAGCCGGATTTAGCGAGGTGGTAGGCAACCAGTGCCACAATGTCCGGCTCGTCATCCACTACGAGTACGCGCTCAGCGACGGCGGTGGTTTCAGTCACGTCCTGAAGTTGTCCGGTTACTCTGGTTCGCGTCAACCGACGAAGTGTCATGACCATCTGAGGGAGGCAGTGATTCCGCTGCTCGCCACAATTGCTCTCTGGTTAAGAATTGCGGAGAGCTAGCATCAAACTCGAACCAAAGAAAGCCGCGTTGACCCATCCGTTACACGATCGTGGCGTGGCGAAAGAGCCATTTCGGATCGATCATCGAGTGGGACGCCGGCCCCGAGTTCGCAAGACGAGCGAACGACTTTGGTCTCTCGCCCGTTCAGTTGTAACGCTAGCTTTGGCTGATGGCTGACCGGAGCTAAGTCATTTGCTCAATGGAAAGAGACGTCTCGCGCTGGGTTGGCTCGCAACTGGGTTGAT